>JAKATS010000306.1 GCA_021818645.1 Acidobacteriota bacterium
TGCGAATCGTGCGGTCCGGGAGCGGCTTCCGGGTGGTACTGCACGCTGAACAGCGGCCAGGAGCGGTGGCGCAGCCCCTCCAGCGTGCCGTCATTGAGGTCAAAATGCGTCAATTCGACTTCGGCTGCGGGCAGGGAATCGGGATCCACGGCGAAATTATGATTATGCGCCGTGATTTCGATTTGTCCGGTTACCGTTTGCCGTACCGGATGGTTGCCGCCATGATGGCCGAATTTCAGCTTGTAGGTGCGTCCCCCCAGCGCCAGGCCGAGCAACTGATGGCCCAGGCAAATACCGAAGATCGGCAGCCGTCCCATCATCGCGCGCAGGTTTTTTTGCGCATAGGCCAGAGGTTCGGGATCTCCGGGACCGTTGGAGAGAAATAGCCCGTCGGGTTTTCCGGCCAGAATTTCCTCCGCCGAAGTCCGGGCCGGCACGACCCGGACCTGACAGCCATGGGCGGCCAGTTGGCGCAAAATATTGCGCTTGATTCCGAAATCATAGGCCACCACCCGAAACGGGTGTTCGACGGCATTGGCGACGGGCTCATATTGATCGGGAGAGGGAGTGGTTTGCCATTCATACGCCTTCGGCGTGGTTACCTGACAAGCCAGATCCAGTCCCAGCATGACGGGCAAGGAGCGGGCGCGGGCGGCCAGTTTTTCGGGATCCAAAGCCGAGTCGGATAGTGCCAGGATGCCGCGCTGCGCGCCCTGATCCCGCAAATGCCGCACCAGCGCACGAGTATCAATTTCGGCGATGCCGGGAATGCCGTGGCGGGCCAGATAGCGGCCGCATTCTTCCTGACTGCGCCAGTTGCTGGCCATTGCGGAAAATTCACGCACGATCAAGCCTTCGATATAAGGCCGTGCGGCTTCATCGTCCCAGGGGTTGGCTCCGTAATTGCCGATTTGGGCGCTGGTCAGGCAGACCATCTGACCGGCATAGGAAGGATCGGTAAAAATTTCCTGATAGCCGGTCATCGAGGTGTTAAAAACAACCTCGCCGCCGCGCTCGACGGGGGCTCCGAACCCTTCCCCTTCGAACCAGACGCCGTCTTCCAGGACCAGGTATGCCCGCAATTCGCCTCCATTGCCTGCAACTTGACACACCACCAGACCGTACTGGATAAAAGCTGACCGGTCTGGAAGCGGGTGCGGCGCAGCCGCGTAGCTATTTTAACAGAGCTTCGGCGATGCCGAGCCGGCATAATGCCAGCGGCAAGCACAATTTCGAAACAGTCAAACCGAGCTGACGATGCTCAATGCACCAGGCCCAATTGGCGGGGCGGCCAGAAGGCGCAGACGGCCTTGCCCAGGATCAGATCGCGCGGCACACAGCCCCAGGTGCGGCTGTCGTCGGAATCATTGCGGTGATCGCCCAGCACAAAATATTCGCCGGCCGGAACCCGCAGGGGCGCCAGATTGGAATGGCCGCGATAGATCGGCAGCAGATAGGGCTCCCGCAGACGGCGGCCATTGATCCATACCACCCCGTTGCGGATTTCCACCAGATCGCCGGGCAGCCCGATCACCCGTTTAATGAAACGAATGTGAGGATCAAAGGGGTAGCGGAATACCACGATATCGCCCCGATGAATCCGGGAAAATCGGTACAGGAACCGGTTGACCAGAAGCCGTTCCCGGCTGACTACGCCGGGGAGCATGCTGGCGCCGCGCACCTCCACCGGTTGATAGACGAAGAAAATCAGGATCGCGGCCATGCCGGCGGCGATGAAGAATTCGTAAAGCCAGGCGCGCCAGCGAGGCCGGATTTGCGTCGGCTGGGCGGGAAGTTTGGAGCGCGCAAAGATTGACATTTAAATAGAAGCGGCTTCCAGCGCGCCCTGGATGGCCTGTAGCGCCCCGCGTGCGGCGGCTTGTTCCGCCTTTTTGATGCTGCTGCCGCAGGCGTGCCCTTCATAGACGCCGTGCAGACGCACAGCGACCGTAAAGGATTTTTGATGCTCCGGGCCGCCCGCGGCCACAACCTGATACTGTGGCGGAGCATGACCATGCGCATGCGCCCATTCCTGCAAGAGCGATTTATAGGCAAATTCATGGACGTGGTCGGGGGAGAGTGATGCCAAATCCTCTAATAAATGATGATCAATAAAACGTGCGGCCGCCGGGTATCCGCCGTCGCTATGCACGGCCCCAATCAAGGCTTCCATGGCATTGGCCAGCAGCCGGTCTTTTTCCCGCCCGCCCACGCGTTCCTCCGCCGGGCTCAGGCGCAGATGAGGCCCCAGATCGAGGGCCCGGGCGGCCAGCGCCAGCCGCCGGGCGCTGACCAGCCATGAGCGCAGGCGGCTGAGCTGGCCTTCGGCTGCCTGAGGGAAGGCCTGCAGCAGACGTTCGCTGGCGCGCAGCCCCAGTACGGCATCACCCAGAAATTCCAGGCGTTCGTTGTCGGTAGTTCTTTTGCTTGCGCCGGCCAAGCTGCTGTACGAGCGGTGGGTCAATGCTTCATGCAAGAGTTCTGGATTGCGAAAGCGGTGGCCCAGACGACGACTCCAGGCTTTTGCAGCGGCATCACCCTCCGGCCATATTGACGGAGGCGAGTGGGCCGGCCGGCGCGGAGCGGATGGTTTGCGCGCAGAGGCCATGGACCGTGCTCATGATCAGGAACCCGCCGGCGGCGTGGCCGGGGGAGTTGCCGGAGGTGTAGCCGGAGGAGTGGCCGGGGGTGGGGAAGCTGGGACTGACGGTCCGACCGAAGCCGGCGCGGCTGCCGGTTTGACAGCCGGTTTGGGTTCAGCCGCCGGGCGAGCGGTTGAAATGTTGGCTGAGGGTGCGGAAGCCTGGGCAGCCAGTTGTTTTTCCTTGATCGCGATCAGCGACTGCAGCTCGGTATTATTTGCCCCCAGGGTTTTCGCCTTTTCCACCGCCGCTCGTGCGCCGGCAATATCACCGGATTTCTGCAAAGCCTGGCAAAGGCGGTAGTAGTCCACCGCGGCCGGAGCGGGTGCATCGTACTGGATCGCCTGGCGCAAATGGGCCGCGGCGCGATGGTAATGATTTTTCACCAGGTCAATGCGGCCATAGGTGCTCAGAACCACGGCTCGAACCTGTTGTTGCAGCGATTGAATGATTGCCGGGGTCAGGGGTTGCGGGCCGGAACGGGGCTTGAGCTGCATGACATCAGACAAAGCGCGCGTGGCATAATCATGCGCCTGCTGCAGCATCAGATCCCGGTTTAAATCCGAGGGCCGGACGGTGGAAGGAATGATGCTCGCCAACTGCGTTAATACAATAATGGCTTTGGGGTCCATGCGCAGGATGCGATGCCCGAATTCAAACATCTGCGGATACATCTGATGGTTGCGGTAATACTCCATTACGTAGAAATCCACTGCTTCCAGCCAGGGGCTATGGGGATATTGCCCGGCATAATTATCCGCATCGCGGGCGGGCTGCGAAGGGGGCAAGTTGGGATTGTTTAACCCCAGGATGATCCGGCGGGCGGCCACCAGCGCCGGTGGAGGCGGCTGATGCAGGCTGGGCGCGGGTGAGGCCGCGGGAGCGGTTTGAGCGGCGGAAGAGGCCCGCGGCGGGGCTGGAACCGCTTTCTGCCCGGACCCGGCCGTTTGCGCCCCGGCCAGCATGTTCATTGCCAAGCCGAGGCATAATCCGGCGCTCAAAGTGGTCTGCCACCGGCAAGTCGAAGCCTGCTGCGGAGATGGGTTTCTGTTTTGCATGGTACTCATTGATTATGAGCGGAATCCGCTGCCGTACGGGGTGCGGAGAAAGGGTGCGCGATCCCCTCCCGGGCCAGCTTGCGCACATCGGGAGCGGCCGCAGTGGCCAGCGCGGCGCGGTAATGCCGCAGCGCCCGGGCTCGCTGCCGGCGTAAATCGTAAATTCGGGCCAGATAAATATTGGCCCAGGTGCGGACATGAGTATCGAACATGCCAGCCTGGCGCAAAGCCAGCCGAAAATGCTGAACCGCCTGCCGCGGATGCGCCTGGCGGGCGGCGATTTCGCCCAGCAGATAATTGGCCTGAGCCCGGGTGTCGCGATCCGTTTTCGCCAGCCCTGCCTGGGCCAGTTGCGCAGCGGCGGGCAGGAAACCCTGCAGCAGCAGACGATCGCCTTGCGCCAGCAGGCTGCGGGCGCGAGGCGAAGGCGCGATTCGCTGCAGGGCGGGGGCAAAATGGATTTTGCCATGCTGTAACCGGTTGATCAGGCTGCGCATGGGAACGTTATAAGCCGCATGGGGATAGTAGCGGCTGAAATTGGCCACGCCCCGGTCGTAATGGAGCAGGCACTGATAAAAATACTGCGTCAGAATCAAGCCGTTGGCCATGTCGCGCTGCACGATCGCCTGCTGCGCCTGGCGGGTTTTGCCATCCAGACGGGCTTCCACCGCCCGCACCCAGCATTCGACATAAAACAGGGCCGGACTATGCTGAAACTGTGGATTGAGCCGGGGCGC
>JAKATS010000154.1 GCA_021818645.1 Acidobacteriota bacterium
AGGCATTCTTCCCACAGCCAGAGGCCGTTAATATTTTTCAGAAAATAAATGCGGTTGGGCGGGGAAAAGGCCGACAGCGCCTCGACACCGCCCTGATTGGTGAATTCGGCGGCGCGCGCCGTCTCCGTGACCAGCGGCTCGGGCAGGGCGCAGCCGAGCAGCGACCAGGTGCCGGAGATTAAATATGCGGTCCCCGCATCCAGTCCGAATTCCGCTTCCAGGCCGGCGATCGCGGCGGCGGTATCGTGGCAGGCGGGCGCGATCAAGCGGGTATTGCGCAAGCCCGGCACAGTTCGCCAGGCGGAAGCGATGGAGCCCAGATCGCTGCCGGCGGGAACCACTTCCGGCGCAGCCGCGAGCTCCAGCCCCGCGGCGGTGAAAATTTCCCGGCTCCATTGGCAGTTCAGTTGCAGCATCTGGGTATGCGTCGCCATTGTGGAATCCATGACCGGACGGGCGCCCAGGCGATGGAGAAAATATTCCGGCAGCGTGAGCCAGCGCACCGCGTTTTCCGGGACTCCGTCGGCGTGCAGATCGGCATAGAGCTGATAGAGGGTATTGAAGCGCAGCGTACGGCAGCCGGTAAGGGCATACAGCCGGACCTCGGAGATGCGGCGCTGCAGTTCGGGCATGGCCGTTTCGGTGCGCGCATCGCGATAGCAGAACGGCGGGCGCGGGGCATGGCCTGCGGCATCGAGCCAGACGTAATCCACGGCCCAGCCGTCCATCCCAATCGAGGCAATGGGGCCGGGCGCCACGGCTGCCGCCCGGCGCAGGCCCTGAAAAATTTCGCGCTCCAGAGAGTCCAGATCCCAGTACAAACGCCCCGCGCGCTCGACTGGCTGATTGAGAAAGCGATGGACGATGGCGATTTCCATCCCGGATGGGGCCGGACGGACCCAGGCGACGCGCCCGCTGGAGGCGCCCAGGTCCACGGCAATGCAGATGGGCGGATCTGGCAGATTCTTCATGCGAATGGCTCGCAGCCGGATTTACTCCGGCTAAAGCTGGGATTTAAATGGAACCATGGCCCGGATTCGGCCCGGGTAGATTATTTTATCTGGGAATGTCTTTTTATCAGGAAACTGATTCATGCCTCTGCCCCGACGTCAATTTATAGCCGGTTCGGCCGCCGCGGGCGCCGCGCTGGGTCTGGCTTTTCCGCAGGCCAGTTCCGCGCAGGAGACCGGCGCCGCAGCTCAACCGCTGGCTGCCGTTCAACCTGAGGTGCCCAGCGCGCGCGGCATCGGTTTTCACCAGGCGCTGACCGCGCCGCCCGAAACCACCCGGCCCATGACGCGCTGGTGGTGGTTCGGGGGCGCGGTCAGCGAAGAGGAACTGGCGCGCGAGTTCCGGCTCATGCAAGCCGGCGGCCTGCGCGGCGTTGAGCTGCAGCCGGTCTATCCGGTCGCGGTGGATGATCCCCGGCGGGATATCCGCAATCTGCGCAACTATTCGCCGGAGTGGGTCGCGCGGCTGCGCTATGCCCTGGCCAGCGCCCACGGCCGCGGACTGCAATTTGATCTGACGCTGGGCAGCGGCTGGCCCTATGGCGGTCCCTTTATGCCGGCCGGCCTGGGCGCACATAAGCTGCAATGGCTGAGCCGCGATTTCGAAGGTCCTGGCGGAGTTCAGTGGGATCTGTTTCCCGCGCTGGTGGATGCCGGACATGTTGAGGCTGTGGTGGCGGCGCCGCTCGATACCGGCGGCCAGCCCGAAATGCACGCGGCCCGGCTGCAATGGCGGGCGCCGCGCGGCCGCTGGCGGGTCTATGTATTTATCTCTGCGCCCACGCGGCAGACGGTCAAACGCCCCACCCTGGGCATGGAAGGGCTGGTCATGGACCATTTCAACCGGCGCGCCATGCGCTGGTTTCTGGAAGCCGCCGGGGATCAGGTCCTGCGCGGGTTAGCCGGCGCGGCGCGGGTGCCCACTCCGCCTTTTACCAGCGTATTTTGTGACAGCCTGGAGGTTTTTGGCGCGGATTGGACTCCGGAATTTTTACCCGAGTTCCGCCGCCGGCGCGGGTATGATCTGCGGCCATTTTTGCCCGCGCTGGTGGAAGCGCAGGCCGGCGAGGAGACGGCCGCCATCCGCTACGATTACCACCTCACCCTTTCCGACCTGATTCTGGAAAACTTTTTCGCCCAATTGCCGGGCTGGAGCCGGCCGCGCGGCATGACCGCGCGCATGCAGGCGCATGGCGCCATGGGCGATGTGATGCGCGGCTATGGTTACGCCGATATTCCGGAAGGCGAGAGCGGCGAATACGCCGACCGTTACCGGGTCGATATCGGCCATCGCCGGCTGGCTTCGTCGGCGGGACATATTTATAACAAGCCGGTGATCTCGTGCGAGAGCTACACCTGGCTGCGCATGCCGCGCTTTCTGGTTTCGCTGGAAATGATGAAGGCCGCGAGCGACGCCCAATTCCTGGATGGCATTAACCAGGTAGTCAACCAGGGCTATTCCTATTCCCCGCCCCAGGCCGGCCGGCCAGGCTGGGTCTGGTACGCCTCGACCATGGTGAACCACAACAATATCTGGTGGCGCCATTATCACTTTCTCGCAGAATATCTCCACCGGGTTTCGGCGGTGCTGCAGCAGGGGCGGGCGGTGAATCCCATTTGCGTTTATGTGCCTCTGAGCGATATCTACGCGCATTATGGCGCCGGATCGCTGCTCATGGATCAGGAGATACAGAAGCGGCTGGGCAACCGGAATTTACTGGCTCTGCGCCAGGCCGGCTATGATTTTGATTTTGTCAATGATGACGCCCTGCTTCGGGCGCGCGCCGCGGCGGGTGAATTGCAGATCGGCACGGCGCGATATCAGGCGGCGATCGTGCCGGAGGTTGAATTCATGCCGCCGGAATCACTGGCCCGGCTGGTGGAATTTGCCCGCGCCGGCGGAAGCCTGATTTTTACCGGCCGGCTGCCCGGCGCGGCGCCGGGGCGGAAAGATCAGGCCGCGCGCACGGCGCGGCTGCGGCGGATGCTGCACGAGCTCTGGAACACGGCCACGCCGCGCCTGAATCAAGCACGGCCCGCGGGAGACGGCCAGGTGGCCTGGGTCCGCACCTGGGCCGAAGCGCGACGGCAGTTGCGCCGCCGGCTGGCACCCGACTTTGAAGTGCTGGCCGCAACCCCGGCCATGCGCGCCCGCGCGGCGGAACATGTCGGCTTTGCCCATCGCCGGGAAGAGAACGGCGACGATTTATATTTTCTGGCCAACGTTTCTCCGCATGCGCAGAAATTTCAGGCGCGCTTCGCGGCCGGACAGCGCCGGCCGGTGCGCCGCAATCCCCTGCGGCCGGCGGAAACGCCGGCCGTGGAAGCGAGTTTTACCCGTGATGCGGCGACCGGAACGCAGCAGACGGAATGTGCGATCACGCTGGCGGCGTATGAGTCCTGCTTCCTGATCTTCGGAAAATCTTCCGCAGCCGAGCCCATAAAAAGGCCGCGCGCCGCATCCGCCCTGCATTTGCCCGCGCCGGTTTCCATCTCCGGCCCCTGGCGGGTGACGCTGGGGAAGAAATCCGCCACGCTGCGCCAGCTTGGCAACTGGGCTCGCCTGGCCATGGGGCGCGGTTTCAGCGGCTGGGGCATATACGAAACCGAGTTCGAATGGAACAGCGATGCAACGGCCGCCAGCGCATGGGATTGGCACCTGGACCTGGGCGCGGTGCATGAAACGGCCGAAGCGGAGTTGAACGGCCAGGATCTGGGCGCGGCCTGGTGCGGGCCGCGCATTCTGGCTTGCGCGCATGCCCTGCAGCCCGGCCGCAACCGGTTGAGTATCCGGGTGGGCAATCTCTGGATCGAGCACCAGCGCCTGGCGCCGCGTCCGGACTGGAAGCCGGTCGCCGAACAATTCGGCATCCGCTGGGGACGGTACGGAAAAGGCGCGCCAAAAAATCTGCCGCCCAGCGGCTTGCTGGGGCCGGTGCGGCTCCTTCCCATGATTCAATCTGCAGGAGAGAAAATATGAATTCCGATCGCCGCAGTTTTTTCCGCCATGCCGGCAGCCTGGGCGCGGCATCGCTGGTCTTGCCGGGCGCCCGCCCGGCCGCGGGCGCGGTGACCGCCGGTCCAGCGCCGGCGGGACAGGTATGGAATGTGCGCGACTACGGCGCGCACGGCGACGGCCACCGCCTGGATACCGCGGCCATCAACCGCGCCATCGCCGCGGCGGGCCGGGCCGGCGGCGGCCGGGTATTTTTTCCCGCCGGAACCTATCCCAGCTACTCCATACACCTGCAAAGCCGCATCACGCTGCACCTGGGCGAAGGCGCGGTTCTGGTCGCCGCCGATTCGCCGCCGGCCGGCCAGCCAGGAGGGTTTGATCTGCCCGAGCCGAACCCCGCCGCCAAGCATTACGAGGATTTCGGCCATCGCCACTGGCATAACAGCCTGATCTGGGGAGTCGGATTGCA
>JAKATS010000003.1 GCA_021818645.1 Acidobacteriota bacterium
ATCCCATGGCCGACACTATGGCGTTTGCCCTGCTGGGTTCGCTGCTGCTGACGTTGACTCTGATTCCGGCGCTCTCGGCGCTGTGGTTCCGGCACGGAGTCAGGGAAAAGATCAACCGCCCGTATGAATGGGTCAAAAATCGCTATGCCTCCGGACTGGACTGGTGCCTGGCCCACGGCCGCGCCACGCTGGCCGGAGCGCTGGTGCTGTGCGGCGCCAGCCTGGCCCTGACTCCCCGGATCGGAGGCGAGTTCATGCCTCATCTGGATGAAGGCGCGCTCTGGGTGCGCGCCACCATGCCATACACCATTTCCTGGCGCGCGGCCTCGAAAATCGCGCCCCAGATCCGCCAGATTCTCAGCTCCTATCCTCAGGTGACGGTGGTCGGCTCGGAGCTGGGCCGGCCCGACGACGGCACCGATTCCACCGGCTTTTTCAACTGCGAATTCTACGTGGGTCTGCATCCCTATGGCGACGCGGTGTGGAAGCATGGCGCCATACGCAATAAAAAGCAGCTGATCGCCGCGCTGGCAAAGCGTTTTCAGCAATTTCCCGGCATTATTTTCAACTACACCCAGCCCGCCGAAGACGCCGTGGATGAGGCCTTGACCGGCTTGAAAAGCGCGCTGGCCGTGAAGATTTACGGCCCCAACCTGAACGTGCTGCAGGCCAAGGCGCTGCAGGTGCGCAACGTGCTGGGCAGAGTACGGGGCTTTACCGACCTGACCGTAGTGCGGGAACTGGGCCAGCCCAGCCTGATCGTCAAGGTGAACCGCGCCCGGATTGCCCGCTATGGCATCAACATCGCCGATGTCAACGATGTGGTGCAGGCCGCGGTCGGCGGCACGTCGGCGACGCAGGTTATTCAAAGAGAAAAGCTCTTTGACCTGGTGGTGCGCATGCAGCCGCAGTTCCGGCGCGGTCCGCGGGCCATCGGCGCGCTGCTGGTCGGAACGCCCGGCGGCCAGCAGATTCCGCTCAACCAGCTGGCGCATATCTATATCGGCAGCGGCGCCTCGTTCATCTACCGGGAAAATAATCAACGCTACATCGGCGTGCAATACAGTATCCGCGGGCGCAGCCTGGCGCATGCCGTGGCGGCGGCGCAGAAAGCGGTGGCCGCGCAGGTGCAGCTGCCGCCGGGATATCACATGACCTGGGGCGGAGAATACAGCGAATTTCTGGCGGCGAAAAAGCAGCTGCAGGTGATCGGGCCGCTGACGATTGTTCTGATATTCCTGATTCTGTTCGCGCTTTACGGCAATTTCAAATTTCCCCTGGCGGTGGCGACCGGAGTGGTGCTGACCGTGCCGGTGGGCTCGCTGCTGGCGCTCTATCTGACCCATACCGCCTTCAGCGTGTCGTCCATTCTGGGGCTGATCGCGTTAACCGGAGTATCGGTGGAAACCGGGGTGGTGCTGGTTTCCTATATCAACAAACTGCGGCTGGAAGGCATGGATATCGCCCAGGCCACGCGCGAAGCCTCGATTCTGCGGCTGCGCCCGATAGCCATGACCGCCCTGGTGGCCTGCCTGGGCCTGCTGCCGGCGGCGCTGTCGCACGGCATCGGGTCCGACACCCAGCGCCCGTTTGCCATCGTGATCGTCACCGGGCTGATTTCGCGGCTGATTCTCGGCTTTTTCATCAATCCGGTGCTGTATAAGATGGTGGCGCGGCCCAACGACACGCTGCAGGTATAAGCGCCCAATCCATAAGCCGAACCAACTGAATTACGGGATTTTTCTTCCTGCCGCCGTTTTTGAGACACTACGCAGATAGTGATAAAAAAACTCAGTGCTTGTATCGGACTGATCGCAGCCAGCGGACTGGCCGCGGCGGCCCAGTCTGCCTCGCCCGCACGGCTGCTGCGGTCGGCGGCGGAGCGGCCGGCGCCGGCGGGGCATGAACGCGCTTACCTGCGCTGGCTGGCCAGCCAATTACCGCAATTGCCGGCCGCGACCGACAATCTGCACGATTTATATTACCGGCTGGGACCGGCGCAAGGCCGCCCTATATTGCTGGTGACTGAAGTGGACGAGCCGGGGTATGTGGTCTCGCGCATCACCCGCCAGGGATATCTGCGGCTGGCGGCGCTGCACGGCTCGGCGGTCTTTCCCCGGCAGACCGCGAAGCTGTTTTTCTCGAGTCCGGTCACGATTCTGCGCCGGCGCGGACCGCTGACCGGAGCGGGACTGGCGCCTTCGATTCATTTGATGTCACGGCGGCGATTGCAAACCCTGGACCGCGAGCTGAATCTGCGGCATGTCTATATCGCCACCGGCGCCACGAATGCCGCTGCCGACCGCCGCGCAGGCATTCATCTGCTGGATCCCGTGGTGGTCGAGCCGCAGCTGTTCGCAGCGCCTCACAGTCCCGACTGGCTGGGCAGCCTGCTGGCCAGCCGGGTGATGACTCCGGTGCTCGGGCAGATGCTGAGCTGGTTCCAGGCGCACCCTCCGGCGCGGCCGCTGGTGATCGGCTTCGCCACGCGGGGTTATTTCAATCATGGCGGCCTGCGGCGGCTGCTGCACGCATTGCATCCGGCCCAGGTCATTTTTCTGGGCACCACCGGCGTGGGCGAGTTGAGGGCGCAGGCCAATGCGGCGGCTGGAGGACTGGGCCGGCGCTGGGCGGCCGAAACAGGCATGGAGGTTCGATTTGGCCTTTCTCCCCGAGCCGATCATGGCGTGAGCGCGGACTTCGGCAGAACTCCGGCGCTGGTGCTCGACTTCCCCGTCGCGTACCGGCATACCGCGGCCGAGCTGGTCAACCTCAATACGCTGCACCTGTTCGCGCACGCGCTGACCGGCTTTATCGCCGCCCAGAGCGGCGCGGCCACAGCCTATCCGGCGAAAATGGGCCCGAGCTGGACCCTGACTCACGCGATCGCGTGGCCGCAGAAGCATGCTCCGGGACGGCTGCCTTCACCGGCTTCGCTTTTTCCTACTCCGGCCATTGTGGCGCCGATCCTGGCCCGCCTGGTGCAAGTTGCGGCGGTCAGCCGGCAGGAAGCGCCGATGCGGCGGGAGCTGCGGAAAATTCTCCAGCAGGTTCTGCCGCATCCCATTCCGCTGCATACGGGCCCGGATGGAGATTTGTGGCTGCGGCTGGGCCCGCGGCAGGGGCGCGCCACGCTGTTGATTGCGCACATGGATGAAATCGGCTGGACGGTGGCCGGCATTCTGCCCGATGGCGAACTGGCGCTGCAGCCGCAGGGGGGCTTTCTGCGCCAGCTCTATACGGGACGCATCCTGCTGGTGCATACCAAACTCGGCGACGTGCCGGGAGCGCTGCACTATATTCCATCCGGCATGCCGGGAGGGCCGCCGCTGGCCAGGCTGGATGTGGGATTGTCGGGTGCGGGGCTGCGGAATTCAGGCATCCAGCTTGGAGATCCGGTCACTGTACCCAAACGCTGGCATCCGCTTCTGGACGGCGAGGCCGCCGGGCGCGCGCTCGATGACCGGGTGGGAGATACGGCGCTGATTGCGGCCTTGCGCGCACTTGCGGCCGGACCGCGGCTGCGGCATCCGGTGATCTTCTGTTTTTCGACGGGCGAGGAAATCGGGCTGGATGGCGCGCTGGCGCAAACGCTGCATCCGGACAGCGTTTATGCGCTCGATACCTTTGTCAGCTCCGATTCGCCGCTGGAAAGCCGCCGCTATGCGGATGCCCGGCTGGGACGCGGGTTTGTGATCCGCGCCGCCGATAACAGCCTGATCGCTTCCCGCGATTGGGTGCGCGAAATCGAGGCGCTGGCGCGGCGTGAACATATTCCCGTACAGACCGGCGTTACCGGCGGCGGCAACGACGCCTCGGCATTTATTCCCTATGGCAGCCGGGGGATTGACCTGGGCTGGCCGATTCTTTCTTCCCATTCGCCGGGCGAGATCACCGATCTTCGGGACGTGGCGGCGCTGGCGAGAATTACAGCGGCGATCGCGCGAGACGGAGTGAAATGATGGCGCTGTAAAAAATTACTACGCTGACAACGATTCTGCCGATGCATGATTCCAAAATTTTGGCTGCTATACAGAAGCATCCGCATCGGCTGCAGCTTCAGTTTCCGTTCCACCCATTCAGAAAACCGGAATGAGCGTCCAGCGCTCGTTTTTGGCGCCGGAAACATCCTGCCATTGATCCACCACACTGGTGGTGGCGTTGACCTCCAAGTCGAGGCCGCTGTTCAGATTGACCACGCGGTAGGCGCCCTCGCCATCGGCGATCAGCATCCAGCGTTCATTGGTGTAACTCGATCCGCTGTCCTGCCACTGATCCACGGCATCGCCATTCGAGGTACCGGCGCCGCTGACCTCGAGGTCGAGCCCGCTATTGACGTTGACGATCCGGTAGGATCCGTCGCCGGCAGCCATCAGGTTCCAGAGCTCGTTATT
>JAKATS010000224.1 GCA_021818645.1 Acidobacteriota bacterium
GCATCTGCGGCGGATGAACCGGCTGCAGATGAATTTCATCGCCAGCGTGTCGCATGAGCTGCGAACTCCATTGACCTCCATCCGGTCATTCGCCGAATTGCTGCGAGATTATCCCGATGAAACGCCGGCGACGCAGCGTGAATTTCTGGAAATTATACTGTCGGAAAGCCGCCGGCTGGAGCGGCTGATTTGCGACCTGCTGGATCTGGCAACCCTTGAAACCGGCGGCATGCGTTTTCATTTTGCCGTATTTGATCCCCGGGAATTATTGCAGACGGCGGCTGACCTGATGCGCAGCCTGTTTACGCGCAAGCAACTGGATTTGGAACTGGAAATTCCGGAAGAGTTGCCGCAAATGACCGGAGACCGCGACCGGCTGATGCAAGTGCTGACTAATCTTTTGCATAATGCCCTGAAGTTTACCGAACGGAGAGGGGCACGAATAGGGGCCCGATGCCATAGTGATGCTTTGGAATTTTATGTGGCCGACACCGGCTGCGGTGTGCCGGCGGGTGATCGCGAAAAAATTTTTGACCGCTTTCATCAAGGCGCGGGTCCGCTGTCGGACAAGCCTGCCGGCACCGGGCTGGGGCTTTCGATTTGCCGCCAGATCATTGAACATCATGGCGGTCACGTTTGGGTGGAAAGCCAGGAGAACAGCGGAAGCTGTTTCCGTTGTTTATTGCCTTTGGTCCAGCCCGTGGCGGAATGGGCCAGCCCCAGCCCACGGATCAATCAGCATGCCGATGCCGCGGCCAATGTTGAAGTTTGAATCGAACTGAATCCGGAGATTTTTATGCGGATCACGTTTGTAGGATTGGGGCGCATGGGCAAACCCATGGCGGTTCGGCTGTTGCAGGCCGGCTATGAAGTCACCGTTTATAACCGGAATCCGGCGCCGGCCGATGAACTGGCGCGGCAAGGCGCGCGCAAAGCCATAACTCTGGCCCAAGCGGCCGCCGGCGCGGAGCTCGCCATCAGCATGCTGGCCGACGATGCCGCGGCACGCGAAGTACTGGGGCTGCATGCCAATGCGAAAGCGGACCGCTGCGGCTTGCTGGCCGGCTTGCGCGAGGGTGGCGTGCACATTTCCATGAGCACTCTGGGCTTGGATTGCATCCGCGAGATGGCGCAGGCCCACGCCCGGCATCGGCAAGGATTCATCGCGGCTCCGGTGTTTGGACGTCCCGAAGCCGCCGCGGCGGGCAAATTATGGGTGCTGGCGGCAGGAGCGGCACGTGATCTGGAAATCGGCCGGCCGGTGCTGCGGGCCCTGGGACAAGGCGTGCTGGAGGTAGGAGACGATCCGGCGGCGGCGATGGCGGTGAAAATTGCAGGAAATTTTACCCTGGCAGCCATGCTGGAGACGCTCGGCGAAGCCATGGCGCTGGTGAAAAAAGCCGGCATCGCGCCGGCGCTCTTTCTTGACATGATTCAGCGTATCTATCAATCGCCGGTGTATCAGAATTACGGAACCCTGATCGCGGAACAGCGCTTCGAGCCGGCCGGATTCGTTCTCCGGCTGGGACTCAAAGACGCCAGCCTGACTTGCCAGACCGCCGACCAGTTCGGGCAGATGATGCCGCTGGCCCGGCTGGTGCGGGACCGCCTGCAGTCAGCCGTGGAACGTGGCTGGGGTGAAAAGGATTGGTCGGCATTTTCGAGCCAATGAACTCAGCGAACCCGATACAGTCCAACCCGTTCCGTCTGGCGGGCCTGGCGCCGTTCAGAATTCATCGCATCAAATTTTTTCGGCGATGGCTTGGGCCTGGGTGAAAAGCTGCAGATAATCGGGGCCACCGGCTTTGGAATCGGTGCCGGAAAGATTAAAGCCGCCAAAAGGGTGGGCGCCGACCATGGCGCCGGTGCATTTGCGGTTGAGGTATAAATTCCCGACATGGAAGTCGCGCCGTGCCAGGGCCAGATTTTGCGGATCGCGGCTATAAACCGCCCCGGTGAGGCCATATTCTGAGTCGTTGGCGATGGCCAGGCCCTCGGCCAGATCCCGGCAGCGAATGACCGCCAGCACCGGTCCGAATACTTCCTCCTGCGCCAAGCGGGCCCGGGGCGCGACATCGGCGATGAGCGTGGGGGCGATATAGAAACCCTCATCATAATCCGGACCGATCAGCCGTTTGCCGCCCGCGAGCAGCCGTCCTTCCGATTTGCCGATTTCGATATAACCCAGAATTTTTTCCATCGCCCGGGCGTTGATGACCGGCCCCATGGCGCAGGTAAAATCCTGCGGAGAGCCGACGCGAATTTTGGCCATGCGCGCCCGCAGGCGCTCGATCAGATCATCATAGACTGGGTCAGCCACGATGACGCGTGAGCAGGCTGAGCATTTTTGGCCCTGATAGCCGAATGCCGATGCGATGATGCCCTCAGCGGCGGCCTCGAGATCGGCATCGGCGGCCACCACGATCGCATCTTTACCGCCCATTTCGAGGATGGCGCGTTTGATCCAGCGCTGTCCGGGCGCGGGCCGGGCGGCGCGCTCGTTGATGTCGAGACCCGCGGCTTTCGAGCCAGTAAAGGCGATCGCACGCACCCGGGCATCTTCAACCAGGGCGCGGCCCACGGCGGCGCCGTTACCCGTGACCAGATTGACCACGCCTTCCGGCAATCCTGCTTGCCGGAGCAGTTCATAAAAAATGGCGGCGATAGTGGCCGAATCGCTCGACGGCTTGAGCACCACGGTATTGCCCGCCACCCAGGCGGCGACGGTCATGCCGGCCATGATGGCGAGAGGGAAATTCCAGGGGGGAATGACCGCGACCACGCCCAGCGGCAGGTAAACCAGCGAGTTACGCTCGCCGGGCAGCTGCGGCAGTGGGGTTCCGGCGTCCAGGTGCAGCATCTGCAGGGCGTAGTACTCACAAAAATCAATGGCTTCCGATACGTCCGCTTCGGCTTCGGGAAAGCTTTTGCCCACTTCGAGCGACATCCAGGCGGCGAATTCAGGCTTGCGCTCGCGCAGCAAACCAGCCACCCGGCGCAGAATTGTCACGCGTTGGGCCACCGGCGCCAACCGCCAGCAAGGGAAAGTCCGCCCAGCTTCAGCCACCGCTTCGGCTGCCATGGCCGGGGTGGCTTCGGAGTGAACGCCGATGACCTCGCTGCAGCGGGCAGGATTCAGAGATTGAAATTTTTCATCCGCGGCGAGGCTGCGGCCCCCCACGCGGCAGCCGTACTCGCGCCCCAGGCGGCTGCGCACTTTTTCCAGCGCAGCCTGATAAACCGCCCGGATTTCCGGCCGGTTAAAATCGGCATAGGGTTCGTTGCGGAATGCAGTGAGCGGGGGAATAACGGAAGCGGAGTCAATCACGGCCGGCATCGTAAACACTCCAAGCAATATTGTAGATAAAAGCGCCGAATCCCGCTTCCGCGCAGTGTCCCAGGCAATGATCGCATTGCAGCATTGGCTTATAATTTACGAATTTCCTTGTCGCTGTTTGAGAGCCTGGCGGGCTTCGCGTTCGGTTTCACGCCGCCGTTCGGTTTCGCGCTTATCGTGCAACTGCTTGCCTTTCACCAGGGCCAATTCGCATTTAACCCGGCCATTGCGAAAATAAAGGCGCAAGGGCACCAGGGTCAGGCCCTTTTCGCGGGTCTTGCCGAGCAGTTTTTCGATCTCGCGTTTGTGCAACAGCAGCCGGCGGCTGCGTTCCGGCTCATGACCGGCATAGCCGGCATGGGAATAAGGGCTGATATGACAGTTCAACAACACGGCTTCGCCCGGCCGCACCAGGGCATAGCTGTCTTTAAGCTGGGCATGGCCGGCGCGCAAGGATTTAACCTCACTGCCGGTCAGCACCAGGCCGGCTTCGAAAAACTCCAGCAGATGGTAGTTGTGCCGGGCGGCACGGTTTTCGGCGATGAGTTTTTCGCTCATAACCCATGCTAAACTGCTTCGACAAGCTGTGTGGACCCGGAATTTAGTTTAAGGAAGCTGGTTTGCAGACCCCAAAATCACTGAATATGAGCCGCTTAGGCCGTTGGCCGGGCGCTCTAACGCTGCTGCTTTGTCTGACCGCGCCGCTCTGGGCAGGGCCGGGGCAAGATTACTATCATGCCGGGCTGAAGGCCGAGCGCCAGAAACAATATGATCTGGCGTATGCCGATTTTCAGCGTGCGCTCGACTACCACCCCAAGCGCATACGCTATATTGTGGCGTTTCAGCGAGCGCGTTATCAGGCTGCGCTGGCGCATTTGCGGGCCGGTGACCGGCTGATCCGGCAGCATAATCTGCTGGCCGCCGAAATGGAGATGGAAAAGGCCCATACGCTTGATCCCACCAATTTTGTAGTTACGCGGCAGTTGCGGCGGCTGGTACGGGAATTGGCGCCTCCGCGGGCCCAGCCGGTGACGCTAAAACAGG
>JAKATS010000122.1 GCA_021818645.1 Acidobacteriota bacterium
ATTTGCACAACTTCCGTCTCCGACCTCGAAACCTTTCAAATGTAGCACGGCGGGAGCGAATGCGTCAACCACCGTTACTTGCCCGCAGGCAAATTTAATCAGGCGCGGTCTCCAGGACCACAGCCATCATCCACAAGGCATCATTTCTGCCCCAAGGCGCGCGGGGAAGCCCAAACCACAAGGGACCGGAAAACCGGAACTGCCGTGGCAGGTACTGGAAGTGCTCTCTACAGTCTGAGATCACTCACCGATTATGGCCCCGAATGGCCAAAGGCGCTCGCCTCAACTGTCCGGCCGAACGCCCGAACCCGAAGCTTCAAGAAGTGTAACGTACTCCCACGCCGGCTGTCAAGCCGGAAGCGTCCCGGCCATTCCTGATTCCACTGCCGGCCGGGGACGCCCTCAATCATGATATCTGCGAAATAGTTTCATCCGAACATGAAAGCGTCGGTGCCGCTAAAATGAAAGGTTCATGCTTCCCGAACTCAATAAAAGCTATGATCCCCGGGCGATTGAACCTGAAATCGCCGCGCAATGGCGCCAAAATCAAGCCTTTCGCGCCTCCAATGATCCGCGCGATCCGCGCCTGCGCTTTGCCCTGGTCATTCCTCCGCCCAATGTCACCGGTTCGCTGCACATGGGCCACATGCTGGAGCACACGCTGATTGATATTGTAGTGAGGCATGAGCGTATGCAGGGCAAAAACGTGCTCTGGCTGCCCGGCACCGATCATGCCGGCATTGCGACTCAGATGGTGGTCGAGCGCGAATTAGTGAAAGAAGGCGTCACACGCCAGCAATTGGGGCGGGAAGCATTTGAACACAGGGTATGGCAGTGGAAGGAGCAATCCGGCGGTACGATTCTGCGGCAGATGGTGCGCCTGGGCGCCTCCTGCGACTGGTCGCGCGAGCGTTTTACGCTGGATGAAGGTCTTTCCCGGGCGGTGCGCACGGTATTTGTCCGGCTCCATGAGGAGGGACGCATCTACCGCGGCCGCTATATTGTCAACTGGTGCCCCCGCTGCCAGACGGCGGTCAGCGATCTCGAGGTCGCACACGAGGAAACCACAGGCAAGCTCTATACCGTGCGCTATCTTGCGGCCGAAGGTCCGGGCCAACTGGAAGTCGCCACCACACGGCCGGAGACAATCCTGGGCGATATCGCGGTTGCGGTCAACCCGCGGGATGAGCGCTATCAGGGCTGGATCAGCAAAACCGTAATCGTCCCGCTGGCCGGCCGCGCCGTGCCCGTCATCGCCGACGAGATTGCGCAGCCGGAGTTCGGCACCGGTGTGGTGAAAATTACCCCCTCGCACGATGCCAACGATTTTGCCGCCGGCCAGCGGCATCATTTGCCCGAGTTGCCGGTGATAGATGAGACCGGGAACATGACCGCCGCGGCAGGCGAATATGCCGGTCTCGACCGCTTTGCCGCGCGGGAAAAAGTGGTGGCCGATCTCGAAGCCGCGGGTCTCATGGTCAACATCAGCGACCATCCCATGGCGCTGGGCCGCTGCCAGCGGTGCCGGACGGTGATTGAGCCGCGGGTCTCACGCCAGTGGTTTGTCAAAGTGGGAAAACTGAATGATGCCGATGCGCACGGCCTGGCCGATGGCGCCATCCGGGCCGTGACGGAAAATCATATTGAATTTGTTCCTGCCAATTATAAAGACGCATACCTGCGCTGGAT
Source organism: Acidobacteriota bacterium (assembly GCA_021818645.1). GTDB lineage: Bacteria > Acidobacteriota > Terriglobia > Terriglobales > SCQP01 > JAKAZV01. The sequence continues at coordinate 1,690 of JAKATS010000122.1, forward strand.
GGAAAACATTCACGACTGGTGCATTTCCCGCCAGCTCTGGTGGGGGCACCGGATTCCGGCCTGGTACTGCACGCAATGCCCCGACGCGCCGCCGGTGGTAGCCCTAGAGGCGCCCGCGCAATGCGCCGCCTGCGGCGGCGCCCTGCGGCAGGACTCGGACGTGCTCGATACCTGGTTCAGCTCGGCCCTGTGGCCGTTTTCGACGTTCGGATGGCCGGAGGAGACGGCGGATTTACAGCAGTATTACCCCACCGATCTGTTGATCACCGGCTTCGATATTTTGTTTTTCTGGGTAGCGCGGATGATCATGATGGGCGTCCACATCGATCCCAACCGTTCAGACACGCTGGCCGGCGCGGTGCCGTTCCGCAAGGTCTATATCCATGCCCTGGTGCGGGATGCGGAAAAACAGAAGATGTCAAAGACCCGGGGCAACGTGATTGACCCCCTGGCCATGACGGAAAGGTACGGCACCGACGCGGTGCGCTTCACCCTCGCCGCCATGGCCGTACCGGGCACCGACATAGCACTTTCGGAAGAGCGCATGGCCGGCTATGCAGCTTTCGCCAATAAAATCTGGAACGCGACCCGTTTCATATTTGGCAGCCTGAATCAATTGGAGGAACGAGGTGAATGGAGCCTGAGCGAGTGGCGCAATCAGGAGGCCAGGCAAAAACTACAACCATCAACGCCCGACTCCAGTGATTATTGGATTCTGGAACGGTTGAAAGTTGCGGTGCCCGCGGAATCCATCCAGCAGTTTCGTTTCCATGAAGCCGCCGATGCGCTTTATCACTTCATCTGGGACGATTTTTGCGACTGGTATCTGGAAATTGCGAAGATCCGGCTCGCCCCCGGGGGCACAGAATCCCGATCCACGGCGGATTTTTTGCTCAGCGTATGGGAAAGCACGCTGCGTTACCTGCACCCGTTCATGCCCTTCCTCACGGAAGAAATCTGGCAGGGCATCTGGGGGGATCAAAAACCCGCGGCAACTCTGTCGTTTGCCGCATGGCCGCATAGCGGCGCATTATCAGGTGGGGCTGTGATTGGGGCCGTCGAACATATTAAAAATTTGCAGGAATTAATCACTCAGATTCGCAGCCGCCGCGCGGCTTTAAAAATCCCGCCCGGCAAGAAGCTGCGTCTCATCCTCAACAGCCGCGAGCTTAATCCCGATCGTCAAACCCGGATCGAGCAGATTTTGCTGGCTCTCGCAAGCGTATCCCAGGTTGACTGGCGCAGCGAATTTCATGCAACCGGTCCCGGGCGGATCATATCGTCTGCCTGGCAGGCTGCATTGGATCTGCGCGATGTGGATCTATCCGGATTAAGGCGTGAGCTCACAGCCGAGCGCGACCATGTCCGGCAAGGCATCCGGAATCTGGAAGAGCAATTAAATAATCCCCAATTTCGCGCTCGTGCCCGCTCCGAGGTCATCGTGGGGGCACAAACGGAACTCCGCTCGCGCAATGCCAAATTAGAACAGATCGAAGCCAGTCTGCATGAACTGGAAAAAAAATAAATGGAATGATCGCAATTATCCTGTGGGGATGGTATCAATCATGAATCGTATAAATGGCTTTACTCTTTTATTAAATTTGTAAAATCCTGGAAAATCTCAGCAAGAATTCAGAGATTGGGGCGTAGTTTGCTATAGTGCGAGCTAACAGCATTCGCATCCGAGGGGTGAAATGAAAGCAGATATTTTGTTGCCACGGCAGCCGTCCAGAGGATTGGGAACGGTTCTAGCAAGCTACGGGGTACTGGCGCTGGCGCTGGCGGCGCCGGCCCAGGCGCCGAGCCATGTCTTCCATGCCCAAGTGCGGGAAGTCATGGTGGATATGGTCGTAACCAACCAGCATGGGAAAACAGTGCACAATCTGCAGCCCAGCCAGGTTGAGGTCTTCGACAATGGCGTGCGACAGAAACTCGTCAGTTTTCAACTGGTATCCCGTTCGGTCAGCCTGAATTACCCAAGCGGCGGGGTCGGCAATTGGAATGGCAGCTCGCTCAGCCCGCTCAAACTGCCAAAAATCAATCTTATTGCGCTGGTGTTTGAACCCTTGAGCCAGTATCAGGAACTGCTGTCTGAACGCGGCGCGCTGCATTTTATCAAGCACGACCTGCAACCGGGCGATTATGTTGCTGTCTTCGATTTGTACCACCGCATGATTCCCCTGCAGCCGTTTACTCAAAACCGCCGGCGGCTGGAAGAAGCGGTGGAACTGGCCACGGTAGCAAAGAACCGCAGTTTCAAAGATTTTGAAAACTTCGCCGAGCAAAGCGCGCAACAGTCTCAGATTGCCTCGAATCTGGCGATCCCCATCGGCGCCCAGGGCCAGCCTAGCGGCGGGGCTCAGGCGGATGCTCTCATGGCGGCAGCGGTATCCCACCTCGATCATGATGACGCGGTGATGCTGCGGGAACAGCGCACCTGGGCCACGCTGCCGGCGCTTTTGCAATTAGTGCGGGCGCTGGGGCTAGCGCACGGCCGCAAGGAAATGGTGTATTTCACCCAGGACTTAGTGGTGGACTCTAATTCTAGCTTTGTTTATCACCATGTCATGAGATCGGCCAACCGGCATCACGTCACCATTTATATCGCCGACCCCAACGGGCCAGGAGGGGATCCGGACAATACCTATCAGCAATTGCAGATGGCAG
>JAKATS010000291.1 GCA_021818645.1 Acidobacteriota bacterium
CTATCTCGACATGTTCAGCGGCGGTAATTTCGGTCAGATGACCGTCTTCGCCTTGGGCATCATGCCCTATATCACTGCTTCCATCATCCTGGAATTAATGACGGTGGTGTGGCCCTATCTGGAAAAATTGCAGAAGGAAGGCGAACTCGGCCGCCGCAAAATCACCCAATATACCCGCTATCTGACCATCGTGCTGGCGATTTTTCAGAGCCTGGGCATCGCCTTCACCCTGCTCCATTCGAGCAACGGGTTCGTCATAGATCCCGGCCTGGGCTTCATTCTCATGACCGTGCTGACCCTGACCACCGGCTCGGCTTTTGTCATGTGGCTGGGCGAGCAGATCACCGAACGCGGCATCGGCAACGGCATGTCGCTCATCATCTTTGCCGGCATCGTCGTGGGCCTGCCCCGCGCCATCAGCGATCTGTGGTCTCTGGTGCAGAGCTCCGCCTGGGGCCCGCTCACCGTTCCCGCCATGCTGCTGCTGCTGACGGTCATGGTCTCGGTCGTGGCCTTCATCGTTTTTGTCGAGCGCAGCGAGCGCCGCATCCCCGTGCAGTATGCCAAGCGCGTGGTGGGCCGCAAGCTGATGGGCGGCCAGTCCACCCACCTGCCCATCCGGGTCAACAGTGGCGGCGTCATGCCGGTCATCTTCGCCGCCTCCATTCTGACTTTTCCCCAGACCCTGAGCCTGTTGCCCGCGGTGCAGCATAGCCCCTTTTTCGGGCCGTTTTTCCGCTCCCTCGGCTTCGGCCGGCCGCTCTATTCGCTGATTTACGTTGTGGCGATCATCTTCTTCGCCTACTTCTACGTCTCCATCATCTTCAATCCCACTGAAGTTGCCGACAATATGCGCAAATACGGCGGCTTCATTCCCGGCATCCGTCCCGGCAAGCGCACCGCCGAATATATTAACGACATTCTCACCCGCATCACTCTGGTCGGCGGTATCTATCTGGTGCTGGTATCGCTGCTGCCGCAGTTCCTGATTACCGGTACCCAGCTCCAGCACTTGCCTCGGGCTTTAGGCGGGGCATTTTTCGCCAATCTGCCCACCTGGTTCCTCAACGGCTTGCATCTGAACTTCTATTTCGGCGGAACTTCCTTGCTGATTGTAGTGGGTGTGGCCATGGATACCGTGCAGCAGGTCGAGGCGCAGTTGATCATGCGCCATTACGAAGGCTTTACCGCCCGTGCCCGCGTGCGCGGCCGCCGCTCCAACTGGGCCTGATCTTCATGCGCGTGTTCCTGCAATCGGCCGTGCCGCCTCGCCCGTCGTCCCGGCCGGAAATGTGCCCCGCCGGATTCCGCTCCCTGCGAAAACTGCGCGTCCGCTGCCAGGACAACGGCCCGCGGGGCATGGCCACCGCCCTGCGCCAGGATCCCTCCCGGCCTGCCTCCGCTCCCTTCGCGGCCGCCCGCCCCGCTTCCGCCTCGGTCGGCGTGCGGGCCGTTCCGCCCATCGTGCTGCTGGGCGTGCCCGGCGCCGGGAAGGGCACCCAGGCCAAGCGCATCATCGCCCGCTACGGTATCCCTCACGTCTCGACCGGAGAAATGTTTCGCCGGTCGCTCGAGGCGGGCAGTCCGCTGGGGCTGGAAGCTCAGGCTTACATGGAAAAAGGCCAGCTCGTTCCCGACGATCTGGTCTGCCGCGTGGTGGCCGAGCGACTTCGGCAGGAGGACTGCGCCCACGGCTACATCCTCGATGGGTTCCCCCGCACCCTCCCCCAGGCCCATTGGCTCTACGATTTTCTCGAATCCCGCAGCCCCGGCCCCGGGAGTTCGCTGATTGTGATCTATCTCAGCGTGGGGTATAATGAGCTGTATCGTCGGCTTACGGGCCGGCGCTATTGTCCCGTTTGTGCCCGTATCTATAACATCTACACCCAGCCGGCCCGCCGCCCGGGCTTTTGCGATGTGGATGGCGCGCCGCTGGAACAGCGTCCCGATGATGAGCCCGATGTGGTGCGCGAGCGGCTGGTGACCTACGAGGAACAAACCATGCCGCTCTTGGCCGAACTGCGCCGACGGGGCAATTTTTTCGAGCTGCTCGGCACCGATCCTGTGGACCGGATCAGCGGCCGGATTTTTGAAATTCTGGACGCCCGGCAGGCTTGGTCATGAGTTTATGCAAGTCGCCGGCGGAAATCGAAAAGCTGCACCGCAGCGGACTGGCCGTGCGGCGGGTTCTGTCCCGGGTCGTTGCCGCGGCGGTGCCCGGCGCCACCACCTGGGATCTCGAGGAAATCGCCCAGGCCGCCATTCGCGAGGAAGGCGCCGCCTCCGCGTTTCGCGGCTACCGGGGTTATCCTTGCGTGCTCTGCGCTTCCGTCAACGATGAGATCGTGCATGGCATCCCCAGCCGCAAAAAGAGCTTGCGCGCGGGCGACTTGGTTTCACTCGACTGCGGCGTTCTGCTGGATGGCTACTACGGCGACAGCGCCGTGACCGTGGCCGTCGCGGGCGCGCGGAATCCGGCCCACGGCCGGCTCTTGGCGGTGACCCAGTCGGCGCTGGCTGCCGGCATCGCGCAGGCCCGCCCCGGCAATTATCTCGGCGATGTCTCCCACGCCGTGCAGTCGGCGGTCGAATCCGCCGGCTTCAGCGTGGTGCGGGAGTTTGTCGGCCATGGCATCGGCACCCACCTGCATGAGGATCCGCAGGTGCCCAACTACGGCGCCCCCGGTTCGGGCCGCAAGCTGCGCGAAGGCATGGTGCTGTGCATCGAACCCATGGTCAACCAGGGTTCGCCGGAAGTGCGCATGCTCGCCGATGGCTGGACCGCCGTCACCGCTGACGGCGCCTGTTCTGCCCATTTTGAGCATGCCGTCGCCATCACCCGCGACGGCCCCTGGGTTCTGACCCAGGAAGCCGCCGCTGCTTAGCGGCAGCGGAGGTCGCGATGCAGTTGGAAATGAACTCGCTTGCGCCGGGAAAGGAATCAGACGATCTCTGATCGTCATGCATGAGCAAAGAAGACGCGATTGAAATGATGGGCACCGTGATTGAGCCGTTGCCCAACGCCATGTTCCGCGTGGAACTGGATAACAAACATCAGGTGCTGGCCCACGTCAGTGGAAAAATGCGGAAAAATTTCATCCGCATCCTCGCCGGCGACAAAGTCACCATTGAGTTGTCGCCCTACGATCTGACCCGCGGCCGCATCACCTATCGTTATCGCTGAATCCGGCCCGCGCCGTGAAGGTTGTCATCTTATGAAAGTCCGCGCATCGGTCAAAAAAATTTGTGACAAGTGCAAGGTCGTGCATCGCCACGGTGTGGTGCGCGTCATCTGCGAAAACCCCAAGCATAAGCAGCGCCAGGGCTAAGCCCGCGCGCCGTTGCAGTCGGGGCGGCCCGCGCCGCGCCCGCGGAAAGGCAAATACTATGGCTCGCATCGCAGGCGTTGATCTTCCTCCCCGCAAGCGGGCGGAGATCGCCCTCACTCACGTCTACGGCATCGGCCGCGCCCGCGCCCTCGCCATCCTGGCCAGGGCTGGCGTCGAGGCCGGCAAAAAGGTCAAGGATTGGTCGGAAGAGGAAGCCAACCATATCCGCCAGGTCATCGAAGAGCTGGGCGGGGTCGAAGGCGACTTGCGCAAGGAAATTTCGATGAATATCAAGCGCCTCATCGAAATTGGCTCCTACCGCGGCCTGCGCCATCGCCGCAATCTGCCCGTCCGCGGCCAGCGCAGCCATACCAACGCCCGCACCCGCAAGGGCCCCCGCCGCGGCACCGTCGCCAACAAGAAAAAGGCTGCCGCCAAGACCTAGCCCCCAGTTTGAGGCATATCATTTATGGCTAAACCACAAGCCGCCGCCGGCAAGCCCGCCGCCAAACCCGCGGGCAAGAAAAAAACCTTCAAAAAGCGCGAGCGCCGCCACATTCCCACCGGGATCGTGCACATTCAGGCCTCGTTCAACAACACCCTGGTGACCATCTCCGATCCCGATGGCAGGGTTATCTCCTGGTCCAGCTCCGGCTCGCTCGGCTTCCGCGGCTCGCGCAAGGGCACTCCCTTCGCCGCCGGTCAGGCTGCCGCCCGCGCCGCCTCCCAGGCGCGCGACGCCGGCATGCGCCAGGTGGAAGTCCGGGTGCAGGGCCCCGGCTCCGGCCGCGAAACCGCGGTTCGTTCGCTTGCCTCCGCCGGTCTCGAGGTGCGCTCCATCAAGGACGTCACCCCGATTCCGCATAATGGCTGCCGGCCGCCCAAACGCCGCCGCGTCTAGCCGAAATTGAGCGGGACGCGCGGCATACAAAACGCTAGGCTAGAGTAGCCGAAGCAGGCGTTTTAATGCGATAATAAAAGTTTGCTGTCCCGTGCGGGACCGCAAATGGACCGGGAAGA
>JAKATS010000376.1 GCA_021818645.1 Acidobacteriota bacterium
CCGCGGCGAATGATATAAATGCCGCGCCAGCGCGGGGTACAAAAGATCGTTGATCAGCGTGCTTTTGCCCGAACCGCTGACGCCGGTGACCACGATCAGGCGCCCCAGCGGAAATTCAGCAGTCAGATTTTTCAAATTGTGCTCGCGGGCGCCGTGCAGTCGCAGCCATTCCCCAGCCCGGGGACGGCGCTCGGCCGGCAGGGGAATCTGCAACCGGCGGGCAAGATAGGCGCCGGTCAAGGAATCGGGGATGCGGGCGATCTCCTCGGGCGTGCCCTGGGCCATCAGCCGGCCGCCCTGGGCGCCGGCGCCGGGACCCAGATCGAGCACCTTGTCGGCCCGCTCGATGGTTTCGCGGTCATGCTCGACCACCACCAGCGTATTGCCCAGATCGCGCAGTTTTTCCAGGCTGGCCAGCAGACGCTGGTTGTCGCGGGCATGCAGGCCGATCGAAGGCTCATCCAGCACATACAACACGCCCCGCAACTGCGAGCCGATCTGGCCGGCCAGGCGAATGCGCTGGGCCTCGCCGCCGGAAAGCGTGCCCGCGGAACGGTCCAGGCTGAGATAGCCCAGGCCGAGATCGAGCAGAAAGCCCAGCCGGCGGTCCACTTCTTCCAGCAATTTGCCGGCAATCTGGCGCTCACGCTCGCTCAGCGCCAGCCGCTGAAAAAATGAGCGGGCGCGGTCCAGCGGCAGCTCGGTGGCCTGGGCAATGGATTTCCCCGCCAGATGCACGGCCAGGCTTTCCGGCCGCAGCCGCTGTCCCGCGCAGGCCTGGCAGGGCGCGGCGGAAGCGTAGCGCAGCCAGAGGTCGCGCTCGAAATCGTCGGCCGCGGCTTCCAACTGCGCCTGAAACCAGCGCCGCAGGCCGGCAAAGCCGTTGTCCGGCGCGGCCGGCCGCGGCGCGGATTTTTCCCGCCCCGCCGGCCGGGCGTCGCCCGCCTCGCCGTATAAAAGCCAGTTCTGCTGCGGGAGCGTCCATTCGCCGATGGGCCGGCGCAGGTCAAGGCCATGCTTCGCCGCGTATTCGGCCAGCCGGGCATGCAGGCCGCCGGTCAGCAGCGCCGAGGCGAGGCCGCCTTTTTCCAGCGGCTTGCTCCAGTCGGCGATGACCTTGTCGGGGTCCATTTCATATTCATAGCCCAGGCCGCGGCAGCGCGGGCAGGCTCCATAGCTGCTGTTGAAGGAAAACGAACGCGGCTCCAGCGCGGGCAGGCTGGCGCCGCACTGGGGACAGGCCAGCTTTTCTGAAAACAGCAGCTCGTCTTTCTGGCCGCTGACCGCGATCAGCGCCAGGCCGTCGGCCAGCCGCAGCGCGGTCTGCAGCGAGCTGCGCAGCCGCGCTTCCACCCCCGGGCGCAGCGCCAGCCGGTCCACGGCAATTTCGAGCCTATGCGCCTGGCGCAGGTTGAGCACGATTTCCTCATCCAGCGAGCGCAGCTCGCCATCCGCGCGAATGCGGGTAAACCCCGCGCGCGCCCACTGCGCCAGCTCTTTTTTAAACGCGCCCTTGCGTCCGCGCACCACCGGGGCGAAAATCGTCAGCCGCACCGGATCGGCCGCATCGCCCGCTTCCCGCCCCAGCCGCAGCACCTGTTCCGTCATGCTCTCCAGCGATTGCCGGCGGATGGGCTGCCGGCAATTCGGGCAATGGGGAGTGCCGATGGAAGCCCATAAAAGGCGGAGATAATCGTAAATTTCCGTCACCGTGCCCACGGTCGAGCGCGGGCTGCCGGCGGTGGTTTTCTGTTCAATCGCGATCGCCGGGCTGAGGCCTTCGATCGAATCCACCTCGGGATGCTCCATCTGATCGAGAAACTGCCGGGCGTAGGCCGAGAGCGTGGCGACGTAGCGGCGCTGGCCCTCGGCATAGAGCGTGTCAAAGGCCAGGCTGCTTTTGCCCGAGCCGCTCAAACCGGTCACCACCGTCAGCCGCTGGCGGGGAATTTCCAGGCTCAGGTTCTGCAGGTTGTGCTGGCGGGCGCCGCGGATGAGAATGCGATCCATCAGGTGGGAACTCGAATCGTAACGATATCTCTTCATCGTACAATGGCAGGAATGCGCATCATCGTCACAGGCGGCGCCGGTTTTCTGGGCTCGCATTTCTGCGATCGCCTGCTGGCCGAGGGCCATAGCGTGATCGCGCTGGATAATCTGGTCACCGGCAACTCCGCCAACCTGGCCCATCTGCGCGCCCACCCCCGGTTTCAATTCCTACACTGCGATATTTCCGCCGGGCCGCTGCCGGTGGAAGGCCCCATCGAGGCGCTGGCCGATTTCGCCTCGCCCGCCAGCCCCATTGATTACGCCAGATTGCCGATTGAAACCCTGCAGGTGGGCAGTTTTGGTGTCTTTCACTGCCTTGAGCTGGCGCGCCGGCATCAGGCCCGGTTTCTGTTGACCTCGACGTCGGAATGCTACGGCGACCCCGAAGTACATCCCCAGCGGGAAGAATACTGGGGCCACGTGAACCCGATCGGACCGCGCTCCTGCTATGACGAAAGCAAGCGCTTTGCCGAGGCCATGACCATGGCCTTTCATCGCCGGCACGGCCTCGATACCCGCATCGCCCGCATCTTCAACACCTACGGCCCGCGCATGCGGCTCGATGACGGGCGCGTGGTGCCGCAGTTGGTCGCGCAGGCCCTGCGCGGCGAAGATCTCACCGTCTTCGGCGACGGCAGCCAGACCCGCAGCTTCTGCTATGTGGACGATCTGATCGAGGGGCTCTATCGCCTGCTGCTGGCCTCCCCTCCCGACCCGCTGCCCGTCAATCTCGGCAACCCGGCCGAGATTACCATTCTGGAATTTGCCACCCGGATTCGCGCCTTGACCGGGAACCGCAGCGCCATCGTCTTCCGTCCCCTGCCCCAGGACGACCCCAGACGCCGCTGCCCGGTGATCGAACGGGCGCGGGCCCGGCTCGATTGGCAGCCGCGCGTATCGCTGGAAGAGGGCCTGCGCAAAAGCTGGGAATATTTTCAGCGCGCGGTGCAGCCGCCGGCCGCGGCCGTACTGCAATAATGCTGTAACCGGAAATTTTTATCCTCCGTCTATACCCAATGGCGCCCCGGCGCGGCGATGCCAAACTGATGTTTGTTTCCAAAAAGGAACTCCCTTGCTCGACGTAAACCACATCAGCAAATCCTACGGGCCCACCCTGGCCGTGGATGACATTACTTTCCAGGCCCGCAAGGGCGAAGTGCTGGGCTTTCTCGGCCCCAACGGCGCCGGCAAAACCACCACCATGCGCATGATCACCGGCTTTTTGCCGCCCAGCCGCGGCGCCGTGACCGTGGACGGCATTCCCATGCGCCAGGACCCCATCGCGGCCAAGCGGCGCATCGGCTACCTGCCCGAGCTGCCGCCGATTTATCCGGAATTCACGGTGGAAAGCTACCTGCAATTCGTGGCCCGGCTGAAAAAGATTCCCGCCGCTCAGCGGCGCGCCGCGGTGGATCGCGCGCTTGAGCGCGCCGCGCTCGGCCAGGTCCGCAAGCGCATCATCGGCCGGCTTTCGAAAGGGTACCGGCAGCGCGTGGGCATCGCCCAGGCCATTCTCAACGAGCCGCCGCTGCTGATTCTGGATGAACCCACCGCCGGCCTGGACCCGCGCCAGATTCTGGAAACCCGGCAGCTGGTGCGCAGCCTGGCCGGCGAGCACACCATCATTCTCAGCACCCACATTCTGGCCGAAGCCGCCACCACCTGCGAGCGGGTCATCATCATCCATCACGGCAAGCTGGTCGCGGTGGATACGCCCGAAAATCTGACCCATCGCCTGCGCACCACCGACACCGTACACCTGGAGGCCCGCGCGCCGGCGGCCGAGGCCGCGGCCGCGCTGCGCGGCCTGCCCGGCGTGCTGCGGGTGGACCCGCTGGGCGAGCACGCCGGCCTGGCGCGGCTGGAAATCGAGTGCCAGAATGCCCAGGCGCGCGAAGCTTTGGCCCGGCGCGTCGTCGAAGCCGGCTGGGCACTGGCGGAATTACGCCCGGTCGAGCTCAGCCTGGAAGAAATCTTCTTATCCCTTACCGCCGAAGCCGCCGCGCCCAGCGCGGATGCCGCCCATGCGCCGGAGGCGCCCCTGCAATGACCGGACTTTTCGCCATCATGCGCAAGGAGTGGCGCTCGTATTTCGTCACTCCCGCCGCGTACATCGTACTGGCCGTGTTTGCCGTCATCGCCGGCTTCTTTTTTTACAGCATGCTGGCCTTTTATGTGGTCTCCAGCCTGGGCGGCGGCATGTTCGGGCAGGCGCAGCAGCTGGATGTGCATACCATGCTGCTGCAGCCGCTGTTTTTAAACATCGGCATCACG
>JAKATS010000135.1 GCA_021818645.1 Acidobacteriota bacterium
CGAGCCCGCAGTCATGCTCTACGATTCCCCGACCGGCGGCCTCGATCCCATCACTTCCACCACGATCATGGAGCTGATCATCAAGCTGCGCGACGAAAACCATGTCACCTCGCTGCTGGTCACCCACCGTCTCCAGGACGCGTATTTGTTGGCCACGCACATCTGGGATACGCGCGACAAGCGCCTGCGCGCGGCTTCGCCCGAGCGCAGCCATACCTCGTTCCTGCTGCTGCGCGAAGGCAGGGTCTGGTTTGACGGCGACGGCCATCAATTAATGAACAGCCACGACGAATACGTCAAAACGTTTATGGAATAGGCCATGCGCGGGGCGTGGGGCGTAGTCACGCTGGGGCTCGCGCCAGGCATTGAAAAAATCAGCATTCGTTGTGGATTGGTTTCCGGCATCTAATCCGCCATGTCCCGTCGCAGCATTCTGGTCGCGGATGACGATCCATCCACGGTCGAGCTCAATGCTGCCATCCTCCGTCACGCCGGCCATCGGGTAGTCACCGCCAATTCGATCGAACAGGCGCTGCGGCTGGTGCTCCAGGAACATCTGGACGTGGTTGTGACCGACCTCGAAATGGGCCACGCCAACGACGGATTGATTCTCGCCGGCCTGGTCAAACGCGTTTCTCCTGCGACCGAGGTCGTCATGGCTTCGGGTTCGTTCAATCTGGAGCGCGCGTTGCGGCAGTTTCAGCAGGAATTTGACGCGTCGCTGCCGAAAGGCGCCTCCTGTCAGGAATTGCTGCAGTTGGTGCGGCAATCGCCGGAAGCTCAGCGCCCGGGTAGCCGCATCTTCGCCGATCTGTTGACCCGCGACTATGAACAGATACTCGAGGAGTGGTTGCAGCAGGTGGAATCGGAGCCCCCTGTCCGGGAATATCCGCTGCCCCGGCATGAGCGAATGGACCATGTCGGCGATCTGCTCAGCGCCGTCATTCAGCGGCTGCGGGACCCGGAATGCAAACCCATTCCTCTGGAGGCTGAAGCGGCCCGGACCCACGGTGCCTTGCGCCGGCGGCAAAACTACAGCCTGCATGCCTGGCTGGCCGAAACCATCATCTTCCGTCGTATTCTGATTGACCGCCTGCGCCAGGCCTATTGGGAGATCAATGCTGGTGAATTCATCAACAATCTCCAATGCCTGAATCAGGCGCTCGATGATGATATTGAAAACAGCATGCACGGCTGGATCGGCAGCGATGCAGCCAGGTAATGGCGCGGCGGTGCAATGAAAAAATCGAGTGAAATTGGTCGCTTCCGCTGGAAATGAACCAGCCTGTGCAAAGTGTATAAATAAGACCGCGATTCAGCCTTCATTTCTTGGAATTCATCACGAATGGACTTATATCCCGCTGGCTCTCATGCCATCGAACGAGGCGGCGCGATTCGCCAGAATATTTATCACTTTTATCACTCTTGAGATCCAATCTGAACAAAATTGAACAGACTTTATATCTGCACCGGCGATACTTAAGAAAAGGTTATGGCTATAACAAGTATTTCTGAGTACACGGAGGAGCCTGGACTGAAGGCGGCGGGGGTGTCGAGCGGGGCGTTCATGAAGACGGTTCTCCTGATCGAGCATGATCCCGCACACTTTCTTAAAATCCAGGAGATGATTAATCATACAGTCCCGCACTGCTTCAGTTTTAATGGCGTGCACGACATGGCAGCCGCCGAAAGGTACCTTGCTGTACATTCAGCTGATGTTGTTCTGTTCGATCTGGAGCAGCCAGACGCGCCGGGTCTTGAGGGCGTCCGGCGAATCCATGTTGCGATGCCCCGCGTCGCCATTGTGCTGCTATGCAGCCCGGGCAATGAGCCGATAGCCATTCAGGCGATGCAATCAGGCGCACAGGATTACCTCATCAAAGATGAGGTTGAAGCGCAGAATCTGATGCGCGTCATGCGTAATTCCGTGGCACGCAAGATTTTGGAAGAAGCATTGTTCAAGGAAAAAGAGTGGGCGGAAGTTACTTTGGAGTCCATCGGCGATGCCGTGATCTGCAGCGACCCGCTGGGGAAGATCACTTTCTTGAATCCCGTTGCGGAAGTTATGACCGGCTGGCGGATGGAGGAGGCAATAGGGCAGCCCATCGCAGAAGTATTCCGGATCATGGATGCCGCCACCGGTTTGACTGCAGAGAATCCGCTGACAATTGTCATTGGGGAAAACATGCGCGCTCTGTTGCCCGCAAACTGTGCGCTCCAGCGGCGGGATGGAAGCGAGATATTCATCGAAGACTCCGTCGCTCCTATTCATGACCGCGAGGGATTGGTTTGCGGGTCGGTTTTGGTCTTTCGCGATGTTACTGCAGCACGATCGCTGGCGGCGCAGGTTGCCCATTTAGCCGGGCACGATTCTCTAACCGGACTGCCAAATCGATTGCTCCTGAAGGACCGGCTTGGCCAGGCAATGGCCCGGGCACACCGCAATCAGGGCCTGCTTGCGATTTTATTTCTGGACCTGGACGGCTTTAAATATGTGAACGATACCCTGGGACATGTGGTTGGCGATCAGCTTCTTCAATCTGTCGCAAAACGGCTGGCATCATGTGTGCGCGCACCCGACACATTAAGCAGGCAGGGCGGGGATGAATTTGTGGTGCTGCTTCAGGAAGTAAAACAACCCGAAGATGCGGCTCATACGGCAGGCAGATTGCTGACTGCTGTAGCCGGAACCCATGTCATTGGCCATCACCAACTTCATATTTCCGCGAGCATTGGCGCAAGCATCTACCCTGTTGACAGCCTTGATCCCGAGATGCTCATTCAGAACGCCGATGCCGCAATGTATCACGCGAAGGAAACGGGGCGCAGGAATTTCAAATTCTTCATGCCGGAGATGAACGCCAAGTCCGCATGAACGCCAGTTCATCAAAGAAGACCTGCACCGTGATTGATTGTTTACGTCTGGATTTTTGGGATTGAAAGTCCCGGGAGAGTTCCGGACAAGACGGCTCGGCCAGCCGCACTGCATGCAAGTGCTTAAATTTTATTGGTAGCGCCAGCGGGATTCGAACCCGCGATCTTCGCCTTGAGAGGGCGACGTCCTGGGCCGCTAGACGATGGCGCCCCGTGTGATGAAATTACTTTATTATAAAGGGATTTTGATGGCTGGAATGGTGCCGCACGACGCACCAGTCGCCTTTGAGCCATCGAGATCCGATATTGGAACGAAGAAGCAAACAAAGGGCTCCGTCACTGTTAAGATCCGACTCCACGTCGAGTCGGGCATCAACGGGGCGCACGGCGCAGCCGTGCCGGGGCCCGCGCCAGGCATGAGTGCCGCTTATTGCTGATAGATTGCCAAGGCAATCTGGTCAATGGCATGGCGTACCTGCGCGCCGTGATTGGCATCGGCATTGACGATAATGGAAAAAACCAGCCGCTCGCCGCCGCGCGAAGTCAGGTATCCGCTCAGCGCCCGGTCGTGCTCGACATATCCGGTTTTGGCCCAGAGCCGGCCCTGGAGGGGTGTATGGAGAAAACGGTGTTCAAGCGACCCATCCACTCCGGCCAGGGGAAGAAACGACCGGAACATGCTGGCCAGCGGCGCCGGGCGCCGCGCCATGTAGCGCAATAATTTCACAATGGCTCGGGGCTGAATCAGGGTGGCGCGGGAAAGCCCGGAGCCGTCATGAAAATTATATTCACTGGGCCGCAGGCCCACCTTGGTATCGAGAAAATCAGCCCTCACTTTTGCTCCCGCCTGCAGCGAACCGTCGCCTCCGAAACGCCGTCCCAGCAGTCGCAGAAAAAGTTCGGCATGCAGGTTCTGGCTGACTTTCAGCGTCCATTGCAGATCCTGCCACAGAGGAGGCGAACGCAGCCGGGCCAGGCGCACCCCGGGCCGCGGTGGCGTACACGGGCGCAGCGCATTGCCCGGCCGTGCCGGAAAAGCCCGGCAGTGCCGGGCCTGGGCGTGTCCCAGCACCCGCACTCCCTGCCGCAGCAGCGCGCGGCGAAACAGCCGCGCGGCATGCAGCGCGGGATCCACGATGGCAATGGTTTCTTGATCCGGACGCGCGCCCAGCGGCATGGTCCCCCAGATTTCCAGCCGCCGCGAGCCGACCGGACGATCCAGATGGATTTTTTCCCGCCCGCCGCTTGGAACCGTCAGCAGCCGGTTGACAATGCGATACGTGCCCAGCCAGGGATGGATCGTGATGCGGGCCGGCCATCCGGCGCGCCGTCCGGGCCGGATTTTCATCTGCATCTGATTGTCATTGATGGTCAGCGCGGAAATCGGCGCGCCATAGCCCCACATCAGATCGTCCTGGGCCCAGTCGTTGGGGTAAGGCTGATAGCG
>JAKATS010000322.1 GCA_021818645.1 Acidobacteriota bacterium
CCTGGCCGCGCTCGGCCAAACCCTGGCCCGCATTCCCGACCTGCGCCGGCGCCTGCAGGAAGCCGCGGCGGCGCGTGCGCCCGCCGGATGCGAAGCCCAGGCAGCGCCCGGGCTGCTGGCCGAGATCGCCGGCCGGCTCGATGATCTGGCGCCCCTGCGCGAGCGCATCGCGGCTACGCTGGCCGAACCCGCGCCGGTCACGCTGGGAGATGGCCGCGCGATCCGCGCCGGCATTTCGGCGGAGTTTGATGAATTGCGCGCCCTGGCCCACGATGCCAAATCGGTGATTGCGCAACTGGAAGCGCGCGAACGCGCGCGCACCGGCATTGCTTCGCTGAAGGTGCGTTTCAACAACGTGTTCGGCTATTCCATTGAAGTGACCAAACCCAACCTGGCGCTGGTGCCGGAAGATTATCAGCGCAAACAAACCCTGGTCGGCGCCGAGCGGTTCACCACGCCCGAGCTGAAGGGGTACGAGGAAAAGATCCTGGGCGCGGAAGAAAAAATCGCCGCCCTGGAACAGCAGATCTTCGCCGAACTGCGGGCCGCGGTGGCGCTGGCAGCCTCGTCCATCCGCCGCAATGCCCAGGCGGCGGCGGAAGCCGATGTGCTGGCCAATTTTGCCGAGCTGGCCGCCACGCGCCAGTATTGCCGCCCGCACTTCAGCCCGGAAGGCCGGCTGGAGCTGCGCAACGGCCGTCATCCCGTCGTTGAGCAGCTCGGCTTTCAGGGCGCGTCGGAGCGCTTTGTCGCCAACGATGTATCACTCGATGCCGCTCATCGCGTCGTGCTGATTACCGGGCCGAACATGGGGGGAAAAAGCACCTACCTGCGCCAGACCGCATTGGCCGTGCTGATGGCACAGATGGGCAGCTTTGTCGCCGCCGAATCGGCGCTGCTGCCGCTGGTGGACCGGATCTTCACCCGCATCGGCGCCGGCGACAACCTGGCCCGCGGCCGATCCACTTTCATGGTCGAGATGGCGGAAACCGCCGCGATACTCCATAGCGCCACCCGCGACAGCCTGGTGCTGCTGGATGAAATCGGCCGCGGCACCTCGACCTACGACGGCCTGGCCCTGGCCTGGGCGGTGCTCGAGCATCTGCACGATAAAACCGGCGCCAAGACGCTGTTTGCCACGCATTACCACGAGCTGACCGAGCTGGCCCGCCATTTGCCCGGGGTGGTGAATTTACAGGTGATGGTGAAGGAAACAGCCGCCGGGATTGTGTTTCTGCGCCAGGTGCGGCCGGGCGAAGCCAGCCGCAGCTACGGCATCGAAGTGGCAAAGCTGGCCGGCCTGCCGGCCGAAGTCATCGCGCGCGCCCGGGTGGTGCTGCGCCAGCACGAATCAGCCGAACGCCGCGCCAGCCGGCAACTGGAGCCGGAGCCGGCGCCGCAGCTGGCCTTATTCACCCCGCTCAGCCAGGGCATTCTCGATCGCCTGCGCGCGCTTGAGCCTGAGCGGCTGACTCCACTGGAGGCGCTCAACCTGCTGGCCGCGCTCAAACGAGAACTGGAGGAAGAATAATGCCAAGCGGTATGCGAGTCGCCGGCGTGATGAGCGGCACATCCAGCGACGCGGTGGATGTCGCGCTGGTCGAAATCCGCGGGCTGCGCAAAAGCGGCATTCATCTTGCGGGTTTTTATTCCCAGCCCTATAGCCCGCGCCAGCGCCGGGCCATTCTCAGCGCCTGCAATGCGGCCGCGATTTCCGTAGCCGAACTGGCCCGGCTTGACTTCTGGCTGGGTGAATGCATGGCGCAAGCCGTGCACGGCGCCTGCCGCCAGGCCGGATGGCCGCTGGCGCGGCTGGAGTTGATCGCGGCGCATGGCCCAACCATTTATCATCAGCCGCAGCCGCGCCCCTATCTCGGCCGCGCGATTGCCGCCACCTGGCAATGGGGCGAAGCCGCCGTGATCGCAGCCCGCACCGGCGTGCCGGTGGTCGGCAACTTTCGCGCCGCCGATCTGGCGCTGGGCGGGCAGGGAGCGCCGCTGGTGCCCTGGCTCGATTATCTGTGGCTGGGCGATTCCCGCCGCGCCCGCGCCGCGCTCAATATCGGCGGCATTGCCAACCTTACTTATTTACCCGCGGGCTGCCAGCCGCAACAGGTGCTCGCTTTCGATACCGGTCCCGGCAACATGGTGCTCGATGCGCTGGCCGCGCACTATAGCCGCGGCCGGTTGCGCTGCGACCGCGACGGCGCCTGGGCCGGGCGCGGCAAGGTGCAGGCGGACTGGCTCAGGCAACTGCTGCGCCATCCCTTTTTTCACCGCGCGCCGCCCAAAAGCTGCGGCCGGGAACAGTTTGGAGCGGAATATGTGCAGCGGCTGATCCTCCATGCCCGGCGCCGCCGCATTCTTCAAGCCGACGTGCTCGCCACCGCGACCGCGCTGACGGCGCAGACCATCGTGCAGGGATTGCGGCAGGCGTTCCCGGCTGAGTCCGACGCTGACCCCGGACTTGAAATTATTGCTTCCGGCGGCGGCATCCACAACCGCACCCTGCGCGCCATGCTCGCCCAGGCCGCGCCCCAATGGCGGTGGAAAACCAGCGATGATTTCGGCCTGCCTGCGCAAGCCAAGGAGGCCGTCGCCTTTGCCCTGCTCGGCTATGCCCACCGGCAGGGAATTGCCGGGAATCTGCCCAGCGTCACCGGCGCCAGCCGGCCGGCGATTTTAGGCCAACTTCAGCCCGTGCTTTAAGCATCACATAGGCCGCCCAACATCGTTACGACGAATCAGCCAATGCCTGGCGCGGGCTCCCAGCGCGGCATGAAAACACAAAACCTGCGGTTTTGTATGCCCCGCGTCCCGCTTAGGCTCGACTCGTCGCGGGGGCTCATACACCCCACGTCGAGTCTGCGCTGCGCGGGGGCCGCGAAACGCGGCTTCCGCGCAGCGATGCGACGCATACCCTGTTGCGGCCTGGAACCCGCATGGAAACTCCGGATGCCAAAGCGGTGCGTGAATGCCTGCATGGGATTGCGCTGGCTATCAGCAGCCTTGAGATGCTGGCCAGCGATCATGCTTATCGCAAAATCGCCGAACAGGCCCGGCGCGCACTGCATGAAATTGCCGTGCTGGTGAATGTGGATGAAGATGTCGAGCACGGCCACATACCGCCCCTGAACCTGGAAAAAGAACGGGAGACGATTTTGCGCCAGCAGGGAGTGAACAGGAATGCATCCGCATCCACGCACAACAAGCTGAAAAAAATCGCCTGATGCGGAACCGCGGCGTCAACTCTACAAGCGCACGGTTTTCAGATAATGCATGCTGGTGACAATTCCCTGCGGCGCTGCGCGGCTTTCATCTTCCACAAAGTAATACTTGATTCCAATCCGCAGCGCGGCTTCCAGGATCGGCCGCATTCTTAAAATGCCCTGGCCGAGGGGAACACAATCCTGGGATGAGGTGCCCACGTTGAAGTTGCCCACCGGCGTGCCCTGGCGCATGCCTTTCAAATGCAGCATTTTGAAGCGGGTGGGATAGCGGTTCAAATAGGTCACCGGATCCTGGCCGCCGCGTTTGACCCAGAAGACGTCCATTTCCTGCAGCACATTGGGATGGGTCAGCGCGATTAAATGATCAAAACCGGGCTTGCCGTGCAGCGGATAAAACGCATTGACCTCGGCGTGAAAAGCAAAACCCAGGCCATGCCGGGCCAGGACGGCGGCGAAATGATTGAACCCGGCGGCCGCGTAGCGCACATCGGCCATGGTCAGGTATTTGCCTTTTTGCGGCAGCTCGGCGCAGCCCACGTAGCTGGCGCCCAGGGTTTTAGCCTCATGAATGATCTGCGGCATTTGATGCTGGTAACGGGCAAATGCATTATGCATGCCGACACAGCGCAGACCGCTGGGCATGGCGCGGCGAAACTGCTCCACGGTCAGGCCGTCGAGACCGGCGGTTTCCACTTCCTGATAGCCGATCTGTTTCACCCGGCGCAGCCAATAGGCAACATGACCGGGCAGTTGGTGGCGCAGACTGTAGAGCTGCAAGCCATATGGTCCGGGAAAATGCCGTCCGGAATTTTTTTCGCCCTTGAGCCAGCCGACTAAATCCATGTTGGGTATCCTCCAGAACCGCGCCTGATCCCGCGGCAATTCATACCTTCTCTGAACCCGAGAGCAAAGTCAATGGGCAGCCGACTCTGCCGGCGCCATCAGATTCAAATGCCGCAGCCAGAGGCGCGCCGGCCCGGGCGCCGCGGGCGCATGCGCCTTCTTTCCCGACAGCTTGAGCAGATTGACAAAATACCGCCGCGCCCAGGCATCGGGAAAATGCCGCAGCAGGGGAAAAGCGCTGAC
>JAKATS010000032.1 GCA_021818645.1 Acidobacteriota bacterium
CACGGTGCTGGTGATCGGCATTCAGGAATCGGCCAATGTCAACAGCGCCATTGTGGCGATCAAGGTTTCGGTACTGATTCTGTTCATCGGCATCGCGGTGGTCTTCCTCAACCGCTCGCACTGGAGCGTGGCTCTTCATAACTGGCATCCGTTCATTCCGCCGCAGTTCGGCTGGTACGGGGTGGTGAGAGGCGCCTCGCTGATCTTTTTCGCCTATATCGGCTTTGACGCGGTCTCGACCGCGGCCCAGGAGGCGAAAAATCCCCAGCGGGACATGCCGATCGGGATTCTGGGGTCATTGGTGATCTGCACCATCCTCTACATCCTGGTGGGCGGCTTATTAACCGGCCTGCGCCCGTATTACACGTTGAACGTGCCCGATCCGGTCGCGGTGGGCGTGGACGCCACCGGCGTGGCCTGGGGCAGCTTTCTGGTGAAACTGGGCGCGATTGGCGGACTTTCGAGCACCATGCTGGTGATGCTGCTGGGCCAATCGCGGATTTTTTTCACCATGTCGAAGGATGGGCTGCTGTGGAAATGGGCCAGCAAAATCCATCCCAAATTCCGCACGCCATATGTTTCCACCATTCTGGTCGGCCTCTGCGTGGCCGTACTGGCGGCGTCGCTACCGGTGGACCGACTGGCCGAGCTGACCAACATCGGAACTCTTTCCGCGTTCATCATCGTCTGCGCGGGAGTCTGGATCATGCGCCGGCGGGAACCGAATCTGCACCGGCCATTCCGCACGCCCTGGGTTCCCTTTGTACCGATCATGGGCATTCTCATCGCCGCCGGCCTGATCATGGCGCTGCACAAGATCACCAAGGAAGTTTTCGTGATCTGGCTGGCCATCGGCCTGGTGATTTATTTCCTGTACAGCCGCAAGCACAGCCTGGTGCAGAAAGCCCTGGCGCAAAAGGCCGGCGCAACCCAAGACCAGTCGCAGGCCGGAAAATAGCGGCGCCAGCAAAATTCGTGGCGGGGCCACTTTTCCTGCTTCGCCATTCCAGAGTTCAGCCACGGTGAGCTAGGGAAGGGCAGTTGCTATCCCCCCACCTCACGGCGTGAGGCGGGGGCCCCGGGCCTGCGATCCCGCATAGCTCCGCAGCAACCCGGCCAGTGCGTCGCCAGGTTCCGGAACCAGCGCCCTGCAGCCAGCGCCATCCAGCACGGCGGCCTCCCCCCGTATACTGATTTTGAACATTTATGGCATCGTCCCGGCGCTCATTCAGATCCTGGCTGCCCCGCACGCGCTGGGGCTGGGTGCTGTGCGCGGCGGGGCTGCTGTTCGTGCTGTGGCATCTGCCCCTGCTATGGCGGCAGCCGGCATTTACCGGCGCGGGATTTTTCAGCTTCGCCCTGGTGGTGGTGGGAGGGGCATGGCTGATCCGACTGATCGCGCGGTCGGTACAGCGCTTCATGTGGGCGGTGCGCAACCGGCTGCTGGTCACGTATTTTTTTCTGGCGGCGATTCCGGTGCTTTTGACGATGGCGATGTTCGCCATCGCGGGCTATATCTTTTACGGACAGTATTCGATTTATCTGCTGGCGCGGGACTTTCGCGCCCGGGTGGAGCAAGTTCGCGACGCCAACGCCATGGTGGTGGCGGCGCTGCGCGGCAATCCACACCCCGAGCACATCGAGCGCTGGGCCATTTCCACCTACGACCACTACGTGTTTCATCATGGCGGCGTATACAGCTATTTCTATAACGTCCGCGGACATTCTCCCGATCCCAATGCGCCTACGCTGCCCGGATGGCTGCTGCGCCGCCATAGTCCGGCGCTGTTCAGCGGCATCATCATGCGCCGGCGCAGGGGCGAATACGAAGTGGCCGCCTACCGGCCTTTACGGCTGGGACTGCCCGGCGAAACCACCCAAGCCAAGCCCGCTTCGGCGAAGCCGCCGGCTTTGCCCCCCTCGGCCCGTTTGCCCGGCATCTTGACGATTTCACGGCTGAATCAACGCTATATGACCCGGCACACGGGAAACCTGGGGGTGGTGCGGGCGATACTTTCCAGCCAGCGCGGGCAGATCACCACGGAGGTGAACCCGGAGGCAGCGCAGTCAACGGCAAAAACCGGAATGGAAAGCACAACCCCGCATCCGGCCGCCGCGCGGAGTGAAGCCTATCCGCCCTTTCCCGGCAGCCTGCGGCCGCTGCCTCCCGCCAGAAATATTTTTGACCAGCGCATCTTTTTTCCGGCCACGCTGAGCGTGGTGCACTGGAATAACGGGCATCGGACGGTGCTGTTTCTTTCCGTCATCACCCGGCCATCCATCCTGAACCGGCATCTGTTCGGCGGCATAGATCTGGACCGCCGGGGAGGCGGGAAACTGCCGTTGACCGTGCTGAGCGCGATCGGCATCTTTTTCATTCTGCTCGAGCTGCTCTCGCTGCTGTTTGGCCTGCGCCTGACCCGCACCATCACCATCGCCGTTCACGATCTTTATGTGGGCACCCAGCACGTGCACCGCGGCGATTTTGAATACCGCATTCCGGTGCGCATGCGCGACCAACTGGCCGACCTGGAAAACTCCTTTAACACGATGACCTCGTCCATCCGGCGGCTGCTGCGGGAAGAACAGCAGAAGCAGCGGCTGGAGAGCGAAATCCAGATCGCGCAGGAGGTGCAGGCGCAGCTATTTCCCGCTTCCGCCCCGCGGCTGCCCGGGCTGGAGCTGGCCGGGCGCTGCCTGCCGGCGCGGATGGTGAGCGGGGACTTTTATGATTTTCTGCCGCTGCAGGGCGAAAACGACCTGATTGCGGCGCACCCCGGGGGCGCAGCCGCGCAAGCATCGCTGGTTTCGCAGGTGGCGCTGGTGTTGGGAGATGTATCGGGCAAGGGCATATCCGCCGCGCTGCTGATGGCTACGATCAGCAGCGCGCTGCGCGCATATCAGGGCGGGGCGCTGCGGGATCACGAGTCCCGCCGGCTGGACATACCGGGACTGGCGCGCTGGAGCGCCGCGGCAGACGATCCGGCTCCGGCCCTTACTTCCGCGCAAGCCGCCGCGCAAGCCGCCGCGCTCGAACCCGCACGCATCCTGGCGCGGCTCAACAATCAGCTCTATCACGGCACCCCGGCGGAAAAGTACGCCACCATGTTTTACGCCCTGTATGACGCGCCCGGCCGGCGCATGACCTATGTCAATGCCGGGCATCCGCCGCCGGCGATATTAGGCCCCCAGGGCCGGCGGCGGCTCGATCAGGGCGGCACCGTGGTGGGCTTGTTTCCAGAATTGCAATACCGCCAGGAAACGGTTGCGCTCACGCCCGGCGAATTGCTGGTGGTGTGGAGCGACGGGCTGAGCGAGCCGGAAAACGAGTATGGGGTCGAGTTCGGCGAAGACCGGCTGCTGGAGCTGATCACCCGGCATCAGGGCCGTCCGCTGGCCGAAATCATCGCCCACGTGCTGGATCACCTGCGGGAATGGTGCGGCGAGCAGGAGCAGCCCGATGACGCCACGCTGGTGCTGGCGCGGGCCATATAATCCATATCCATGCGAGGCGATCCGTTTCGCCGCAGCCTGATCCGCCGGGGCCGCCGCTTTGCGCAGCGAAAACTTCGCCCTTACCAGCCGCCTGTGTGCATAACCGAGCAGCAGGGCTTTTCCACCGGATGCGGCCCCATGAGCTCGATGCGGGTGCCGGCCACGGTGTACAGGTTCAACTGCCACTTGCCGTCTTTGCCAATCTGCGGTTTTTGCGTCGGCTTCCAGCCCCGCGCCAGCAGTTTGCGGTAGGCCTGATGCATGTGATAGACGCCGATGGAAAAATGGTTCAACACGGCACGCAGGCGCAGCGAGGGATGACTGGAATTGCCCAGCATGTATTCCAGCCAGTCGGGGCCGTTGGGCGCGCGGCGGTCGAACCAGTCCACTTTGGGCATATGCATGCCGCCGTACCACATTTCGGGAAAATGCAGGGCTGAGGAATAAAAACGGTCCTCGGCTGCCTTGCTCATCACCTGATAGCCGGTGTGGATGATGACGTTGCCGATGCGGCGGGGCGAAAGCAGCTTGCCGACGAGCCGGCCGGTCATCGAGGTGGGCAGGTACTGAACAAATTGAATATCGTAGCCTTCGGGGTCCTGGACATTGAAGCCCAGATTGCCGTGACGCAAAACATGGACCGGACCGGGGGCGAAATGTTCAGCCAGCAGATGGGCACGCAGGGCGCGGGCGTTGGTGGTGCGCCAGGCCAGGGTTTCGTACCTGGGCTCGATCGGCCCCGCCCAGCCGGGCGTCCTCTCCAGCGATTGGTACTCGTTCACCTTGTCATAAATCACCGGACGGCCATCGTGGCCGCG
>JAKATS010000152.1 GCA_021818645.1 Acidobacteriota bacterium
GCGGAATTTCCCGTCACCTATGATCCCCGGCGGCAGGTCGTCAATTTTCTGGCCGCGCGGGTCTATCACCCCGATGGCTCGGTGGCCGATGCGGCCGCGCCGGGGGACGCGCTGGTCAATCAATCCGTGGGCTATGAGACTTATTACGATGTGCGCAATAAGTATGTAATTTTGCCCTCACTGCGGCCGGGCGATTCTGTCGAGATCGCTTACCGGATTTTACCCAGCGTGCAGGAATCGCTTTACGGCAATTATTTTGGCGATATCGTTCCGTTCCAAAGCGGCGCGCCGGAGTTATACCAGCAGTTCGTGGTGGAAACCCCGGAGAATCTGCCGCTGTATTCCCATGCCGTGCGGTTTACCGGCCACGCCACGCAAAAACTGCAAAACGGGCTGCGCATTGAACGCTGGACCCTGCGCAACCAACCCGCATACATTGGCGAACCGGAAAGTCCGCCCGCAATCGAGCAGGAACCGTACATTGAAGTCAGCGCCTTTCATCAATGGCCGCAGTTTGCCCACTGGTATCAGGGACTGATTCGAGAAACCTTTGTCATGGACCGGAGCCTGCGACGGACGACGGAGGGGCTGATCCGCGGCCTGAAGACGGAAAAGCAAAAAGTCGAGGCGATCTATAGTTACGTCATCCGCAATACCCATTACGTAGCGCTGGAATTCGGCATTCATGGCTACCGCCCTTATCCGGTGAGTGAAGTTTTCCGGCGGCGATTCGGCGACTGCAAAGATAAAGCCTCGCTTCTGGTCGCCATGCTGGCGCAGGCCGGCATTCCGGCTGATATCGTGCTGGTGCGGACCCGCGAACTGGGACTGGTTTCGACCCGGCTTCCGGTAGTCGCTGATTTTGACCACGCCATCGCCTATGTGCCCACGCTGGGCTGGTATCTGGACGGCACCGCCGAATACAACGGCGCGCGGGAACTGCCCGGCCCCGACCAGCATGCGCTGGTGTTCCGCATTCCCGTGGGACGCGATCTGCGGGCCGACGGCCTTGATCCCAAACCCGAACCGAAAGGCAAAACCCAGCGCCTGATTGCCGCGCCGGTGATCACGCCTTTCCTGCCGCCTTCGCGCAATCTGGTGGATAAGGTGCTCACAGGCAGCCTGCGGAAGAATGGCACTTTGAAATTTAATCAGCAATGGTCGCTGGCCGGCCAGGATGCCCCTTATTTCCGCCATGCCATGCAGCTCGCCGGCCGGCGCGCGGGAGTCTTGCAGGCTATGCTGCGGGGCAGTTCTCCGGGACTGGTCGTGCACCATGCCTCGGCCAATAACGCCAACCATTACGATCACCCTCTGGAAATTAATTTCAGCGGCAAAATACCCAATTTCGCCCGGCCCACACCGGAAGGGCTGCGGCTGCCGCGGCAGATAACGCCCGTCAACTGGCTGCCGCGCATGGCGCCGCTGGAGAGCCGCAGCATGCCGGTTTCCATCGGCTCTCCCCAGGATTTACGCGAGACGATGGTGCTGCAACTGCCGCAGGGTGATACTCCCACCTTGCCATCGCCCATGCATCTGCAAACTCCCTTTGGGGATTTTTCCTTCGTGGCGACCTGGATGAACGGAAATCTGATGGTCAAGTCGGATCTTAAAACTCTGCAGGCGATCATTCCTGCGGCGCAATATCCGGCATTTCGCCGTTTCTGGATGGCGGTGGACCAAAAACTCAGCGCCGGAATTCGAGTGCAGCAACCATGAAATTGCGCAATTACTTGAGGTGGCGGGGCCACTTTACTTGCTTCGCCATTCCAGCGTTCGGCCTCGGCGGCAAGAACGTGGCCCATCGTGATTTGACGGGCAGCGGATGGAACCGGGCAGGAACCCCGTTCCTCGGCCTGCGCTCTCGCATAGCTCCGCTGCGAATCGGACGGCGCGTCATAGTAATCTTTTTCGCCCTGGGCGTGGCGCAAGCCGGATGGGGCCAATCCCGGCCCAGCCTGCTCCAGCAACTTCCGGCCACCGCCCGGATGCCGGCGAAAACGCCAGCGGCACGAGCCTGGCAACACTGGTTTTTCGGACCTGCCGCCGAAAAACCGGCAGCGGAGGCCGAACTGAGAAATTGGCTGCAACGCCAACCCAATGACACTGCCGCGCTGTTTGCCCGCATGATCATGGAAGCCAGCCATGGACAACAATTGCAGGCCTCGCGCTCCGCGCTGGCGCTGCTGCGGCTGGCACCCAACGACCCTGCCACGGAATGGGCGGCGCGCTATTTGAGCGCGCATCTGGGCGCGCAGGGCAAGCTGTTGACCGAAGCACGGCCGGAAATTGAGCACCTGCTGCGCGGACCGCTGCGGGATCCGATCACCGTTTACATGCTGGCGCGCATTGGGGGCGACCTCGAGCATGCACCCGGCCAAACCGTCTGGCGCGCCCAGGACTGGCTGGTCCATTCCGGCCGCATTCAAAACTGGAAGTTATACGGACCTTTTGGGAACTGGTCCAACCTGGCCTATAGCCGCAGCTATTCCGTTGCCAGCGCGCTGCATGGCCCTTATCAATGGAATCAGCGCCCGCGGCCGGGGATCAAATATACCGCGCAGCGCGGAGTGGTGCAATTTCCGCTGGATTGGGGCATCCGCGGCGCCGATTACGCGATTACCTATCTGCACGCAGAACGGCCCGCCACGGTTCTGTTCCGGATTTTCAGCCCGGCTTCGCTGCAGATCCGGGTCAATGGCCGGCGCATCATCGCCAACGACCGCCGGGCCGCATACCGGCCCGATGCCGCCGATGCCGCTCTGCGTTTTCACGCAGGCTGGAACCGGGTGGTGGTGAAGCTGGCCGGCGAAGGGGAAAGAAATTTCAGCCTGATCGCGCGCGCGCTCAACGGCCAACCTCTGGACAGCAGCTTGAGCCTGCCGGCCGGACAAAAACTGGCCGCAGCCGCGCGCCTATTGCCGCCGCCGCTCACACTGGCCGGCTGGTGCGCGGCGCAATTGCAGCGTCAGGCCGCGAATCCGCTGGCACTCTGGCTGGATGCCAGCTGGCGACTGGAAGACGGCGACGCGGTGGGGGCCCAGAATCAACTCGAGCAAGCCGCCCGGCTGGCGCCGCAAGCCGCGCCCATCTGGCTGGGACTGGCGCAAGCCGACCAGAATCTGCCGGATGCCGGCCCGGGCTGGTCCGCGGCGCAAGCCCTGGCGGCGGCACGCCGCGCCTTGAAGGCAGACGCGCAAGCCCTGCCGGCCGAACTCCGGCTGGCCGAAGTTCGCCAATCCCAGGGTAAAACCGGGGCTGCCGCGCGCGTCTTCAACCGCTGTACCGGCCATGGCTATGCTCCCTGTGACTGGGAAGCCTTCCATTTTTATTTAGGACAGCATTGGCGCACCGAAGCCGCACAGGCGCTGCGATATGCGCTGGCCGAAACACCCAGCAACTGGGAAGGACTGACGGCGGGGCTGGCCTTTTATTCCCGCACGGGCCAAGCCAGACAGGCGGCAAGGCTGACACGGCAATTACTGGCCGACCCCCGGGCCACGCCCTATCTGGGTTTGTATGATTTGCGGGCTGGGCATTCCCGCCAGGCCGCCCGGCTGCTACGCCGGGCAATCCGCTGGGACCCGGCATCGCCGGTGCTGCGCCAGCAGCAGATCCTGGCCTTGATGCAGGCGGGCGAAGCCCTGCCGGCGCAACGCGCGGCGCGGGCCGCCCTGGCTGCTTGCCCGCACAACTGGCAGATTGCGCGGGCCGCGGCCAGCGCTATCGAACTGGCCCAAGGCTCGGACGCTTCCCTGGCCTGGCTCCAACAGCACGATCACCGGAAACCGGCGCTGCGCTGGCTGCGGAGTTTCGCCGCCAACCGGCGATTCTGGCTGCCCTGGTATCATTCCGCCCAGGAAATCCTTGCCCACGCCCCGGGCACGGCGCAGTATCCCAATGCCTCATCCATTCTGGTTTTCGATCAGATGGTGGACCGCATTCACCGGGACGGCAGCCGCGATGCCTATATCCATCAGATTTACCGCGTGCTCGACAAAACCGGCATCGCGCGGCACGGCACCGTACACATTCCCCGCAACAGCGATCTGCTGACCGTACGCACCATCGAGCCCAACGGCCGGGTGCTGCTGCCGGAGCGGATTCCCAACCTGGCCAGCATCACCATGCCGGGGCTAGAGCCGGGCGATTACATCGAAACCGCCTACGTCGAACATTTTCCGCCTTCACCGATTGTGGCTCGCGCCATAGACAACGACATGTTTTTTGTCTTCAACTCCAACACCGAGCCCTATAACTATTCCGATTATGTGGTGCTGACGCCGCACCAT
>JAKATS010000294.1 GCA_021818645.1 Acidobacteriota bacterium
CGCTGACCCGCGCCTGCCGGTGCGCCACGATCGCCTGCATGGAGCGCATCGCCAGCCCGTCGCGATAATACAATCGCACCCGCAACACCGGCACCGGCCAGGACCGCCGGGCCGGCACTTGCCAATCCCCGTGCAGGGGCGCGGCAAACACCGGCAAGCCATTGATGCGCAGGCCGGCGAAGCGCAAGTCTCGCAGATGCAGCGCCCGCGGCATGCGCACTGAAAGCCGCAGATTGAAGCTGACATGGTCGGCGGCGGCCCGGGCCAGGGCAATGTTCACCAGATGCACCCGGGGCGCCGCACCCGTGAGCAGCGGCGTCTGCGGCACGCACTGGGCCGCGGCGCGGATCGCGGCCAGGAAAATAAAAATCGTAAGCCCGCTGAATTTCCAGCGCGGACCGGCATGCCGGCGGCGCGGCGCTGCCGCATTGATATCGTGCAACGAGGGGATCGTGAACCGGGCCGGGGAGCTGGGTTTCATATCTGTGTCGTTATTGCGGCTGGGCGATATGGTATTGGCGCTCTTTATGCTGAATGTATTGGTCAATCATGATGGGAAGCTGCTGGCGCAGCTTGCTCATGAACTCATGCTCGGATCTTTTCATATCGGCTTGAATTTTAGCGTCGGCCTGATGAATCTGGTCTGAAAACCGGTTGAGACGGCGATTTAACTGCGGCTGCAGGAGCTGAACCGCGTTCGTGGCCTGCTGCCGCAAGCGCAGCACTTTGCGCTGGGTCTGCTGGATTTGGTACAGCAGTACGGCAAACAGGACGACATTCAGCAGCACGCTGACCAGGCTCCATTGCCGCAATTGGGCCAGTTGGCGGCGGATTTGCGGTATCTGGTCCAGCCCGGGGACGGAAGATGCCGGGCCGGAAGCGGGCGTGGCGATATTTTCGGGCGTAGCCCAGGCCGGGGCAACCGGAGGCATGGATCCATAGGGCAAGGGCGGAGCGCTTTCCGGTTCCTGCCAGGCGGGAGATTGCACGACGGTTCGGGCGGAAAACCGATTCTGCGGCGGCGCGCCGGCCGCGATCGCCGCCCCCATCACCTGCGTGGGCATCATGCCCGGCGTGCCGCGGGCCGCGGTTGCGGCTGCCGTCAATACCAGAAGAACCGGCCCCTCCGGCCCTAATTGCAGGCGATCACCCGGCCGCGCCGGGCCTTCCGGCTGACGCTGGCCGTTCGAGAGTATGCCGTTTTGCGTGCCGGCATCGCGCCAATGCCATCCCGACCCATCCCATTGGAATAGCAGGTGCTTGCGGGAGACCATGGGATAGGCGTCGGAATCAAGCACCACGTCGCAATCCGGGGCCCGGCCGACGGAGAGCGTGGTTTGCGTGAACTCCCAAACCTGGCCGCCGCTTTCCAGCTGAATGCGCAGCGGCAGCGGCGCGGAAGTAATGCGCGTCATGGGGAGTTGAAAATCCATAAAGCCTCACTGAACCGATACCAAACCGGGTTTGCCGATCACAAGCTGCAGAAACGCGGAGGAAAAATCGTGCAATGACAAAGCCTGAATGCCGTCAGGCTCGGGATGCCGGCCCCAGGGATTGCGCAGCGTAATCATCTGATGGACGGGATCAAAACGCAGCATGGTATAGGCATGACTTCCAACCCACCAGGCAGCGTACATGGCGGCATGGGTGGGATTCAGGGTGGGCCGGGTACCGGCGGTGACAATCCAGCCCTCCGACTGAGCCTGGGTGAGCAGCGCCGCTAAATGCATGCCCGGCGTCACCGGAAGATAGCGGGCATTGCCGACAAATGCGGCCATGGCCGAAGTCAGCTCGCCGCCGTTGCCCACCGCGCGATAGGCGCCATAGGCTTCCGGATTTTGCCGCACCGACTGGGCCAGCACGTGCCAGAAGCCGGCCGTGGCCAGCAGGCTGGTTATGCCCTGAATGACCGGCCCGGGCACCGAAAGTCGCTCCGCCTGCGCGGCCCAATGCAGCCGCAGCGCAGCCGGATTCACCTGGCCTGACTGCGTGACCGCATCGCGGATGGCGTGATCATAGGCTTCAAGCGCCAGCGGGCTGTTGCGCACCAGGGCGATGGCTTGCCGGCGAATAAACCAGGGCCAGCCGGATTGCCGCAATGCCGCGGTCAAGGCCTGCAATTCGATCTTCTGGGCGTAGGCCCGCAGCAAAACCCCTACCCATAAGGCGCGGGAATGGTCCAGGCCGTGGCGGCGGGCATAACTCACATCATCCGGAAATACCAATTGCGTGTCGCCGGCGGGAAAATGGACCGTATAGGTGCCGTCGGAATTGCGTCGAATGGAGGAGCGGATAAGCCCGGGGTCGCGGGCGGCCAGGGCCGCGATCACCGAGTCAATATAACAGCTGCCCAGGGTGCCCTGCCGGACATCCTGCGGGCGAACCCCATGGGGACCGAAGAGCGGAGGCGGCATGGGCGCAGCCGCGGCAACCCGCGGCATGGCTAGAGCCAGGCAAGCGGCCGCGATCAGACTCCCATACCTGAAAACACGCATGTCGTGCGGAATTATACTATGAATCACCGGCTTGCCTGGCTTCCTTGTTACAGTAATTCATGCCCGAAATGCCGCTTGAAACTGAATTCCGGCGCGCGGTGGAGATCATGGCGCGCCTGCGATCGCCCGACGGCTGTCCATGGGACCGCGCCCAGGACTTTGATTCCATACGCCCTTATACGCTGGAAGAAACCTATGAAGTGCTGGAGGCGATTGACCGCTGCGACTGGAAAGGCCTGGAAGAAGAACTCGGCGACCTGCTGCTGCAGGTCCTGTTTTACAGCCAGATGGCCGGCGAGCAGGGGTGGTTCGACATTCGGGACGTGGTGCACGGCTTGGCGGAAAAATTGATTTACCGCCATCCCCACGTCTTCGCCGGCGCGGAGGGGCGGCTGCAGGACGCGGAATCCGCCCTGGCGCGATGGGAAGACCGCAAAGGCCCGGCTAAAGAAACCGGATTGCTGGGCGGCATCGGGCGGGGTTTGCCGGCCCTGCTCGAAGCCCGCAAAATCGGCGCGCGGGCCGGCCGGGCCGGTTTTGACTGGCCCCATGCAGAGGGAATTCTGCGCAAACTGGAAGAGGAGATCGCGGAATTGCGGCATGCCATGGCGCAGGCGCCGCAAGCCCCGGCTGCCGGGGGGGACGGCAGCGCCGGCGTGGAGGAAGAAATCGGCGATATCCTGTTTACCGCGGTCAATCTGGCCCGCAAGCTCGAGGTGGATCCCGAGTTGGCGCTGAAGCAATGCAACCGCAAATTTCGCGCCCGGGTGGCTCTTATGGAGGCGAGCCTGGCGGCTCAGGGGAAAGCGTGGGAGTCCGCATCCGCGGCGGAACTGGAAACATTATGGCAAGCCAGCAAACAGCCGCGCTGAACCCGCCGGTGGAGATTCGTTCGCTGACCGAAATCAGCGAATTCCAGGCTTGCGTGGAGCTGCAGCAGAAAGTCTGGGGATACCATGACCTGGACCTGGTGCCGGCGCGCATGTTCGTGATCGCCCGGAGAACCGGCGGCCAGGTGTTTGGGGCCTTTTCCCGGGGACAGTTGATTGGCTATGTGCTGGGGCTGGTGGGCGAACGCCAGGGCCGGGCATATCTGCATTCGCATATGCTGGCGGTAGATCCGCAATACCGCGACTTGGGGCTCGGACGGGCGATGAAATGGAAGCAGCGGGAGGATGCGCTGGCCCGGGGGTTTGAGCTGATGGAATGGACCTTCGACCCGCTGGAGATTAAAAATGCATACCTGAATCTGCAGCGGCTGGGGGCGATCGCGCGGCGCTATCTGCCGAACTACTACGGCCCTTCCCGGAGCGCTTTGCAGGCCGGGCTGCCCACCGACCGGCTGGTGGCGGAATGGTGGCTGAAATCACGGCGGGTGCGGAAATGCCTGGCCGGCGAGCGCGTGGATTTTGAGGTGAAGGAACGGGTTGTGGTTCCCGCGGAAATTTACGCCTGGAAGGAAAGCCGCGATCCCCGCGCGGCGATGGTTCAGGCGGAAAACCGGAAACGGCTGCAGGCCGCATTTGGGCGGAATCTGATCGCCCTGGGGTACCGGCGCGATGAAGCGGGCAATGGCGTGTTCCTGCTGGGGGCAGGAAAAAACTGAATGCGCGCCCTGCCGCCATGGCGGGAATGCATGGGGACACCGGAGAAGGTGAATGAAAATTGATGCCGTGACTGTGCGGGAAATCCGCATGCCGCTGGTGGCGTTTTTTGAAACCAGTTTTGGACGCACCCAACAGCGGCGCATTCTGCTGCTGGAAGTCCGGGCCGAGGGGTA
>JAKATS010000275.1 GCA_021818645.1 Acidobacteriota bacterium
CGAAAATGCCGGCCTGCACGAGCGGCTGCGGGCCAAAGTGCGGCAATTCGAGCAGCTCAAGGAATTTAACGAAAATATTGTCGAAAGCGTGCGCGTCGGCATCGTTGCGCTGAATCTGCAGGATCAGGTGGAAAGCTGGAATGCCCAGATGGAAGTGCTCTCCGCCCGGCCTCGGGCCACGGCCCTCGGCCGGCGCATCGAGCAGGTGCTGGGCCCCGAGTTCGCGGCCGCATATTATCAGGAGCGGCCGGAAACCGGCTTGCGCTGGCTGGAAAAATTTCCGCTCCGGCTGGAAAATCAGCCCGAGCGGACTTTCAATATTGCCATCGCTCCCCTGGTGACGCCCCAGCGCGAGCGGGTCGGCCGCATTCTGCTGCTCGACGACATCAGCCAGCGGATGGAGTTGGAAAGCCAGCTGGCGCAGGCGGAACGGCTGCGCTCGATCGGTCTGCTGGCGGCCGGCGTCGCGCATGAGGTGAATACGCCGCTGGCGGTGATTTCCAACTACACCCAGTTGCTGGCCAAGCAGATGCCGCCCGGCGATGCGCGCGGCAAACTGCTGGACACTATCACGGCGCAGACCTTCCGGGCGTCGGAAATTGTCGGCAATCTGCTGCAATTTTCCCGTACCCGAGGCGCGGCCAAAGAGGCGCTTGATCTGCATCAGATTCTCCGCGACAGTCTGGCCCTGCTGGAACACCCTTTGCGCGAAGCGCATATTCAGGTGGAACTGCAATGCGAAGCCGCCCTGCCCCGCGTGCTCGGCAATGCCGGCCAGCTGCAGCAGGTGGTGCTCAATCTGCTGCTCAACGCGCGCGATGCCATGCCCGCCGGCGGCCGGCTGGTACTGGCCAGCTGGGCAGCCGACTCGCAGGTCAGCCTGTCGGTGACCGACAGCGGTTCGGGCATCGCTCCCGAGATACGCGAGCGCATTTTTGAACCGTTTTTTACCACCAAACGCTCCCAGCGCTCCGGCCACGGCTTGGGTTCCGGCACGGGGCTGGGGTTGGCGGTCAGCTACGGCATCATGCAGGATCACGGCGGCCGCATCCGGGTGGAAAATGCGGCCGGAATGGGCGCGCGTTTTATCATGGAACTGCCTGCGATGGAGGCTCTGGCTTATGCCTGAAACTGCCATCCACGGCATTGAGTCCGAAATGGATGAACGCAGCGCCCCCCCGGCCAGCTCCGAAATCAGTCGGGTGCTGGTGATTGATGACGAGCCTGCGGTGCGCGAAAGTCTGGAAACGTTGCTGCGCTTTGAAGGCTTTGCAGTCCAGGGCGTGGCCGATGGCGCCTCCGGCCTGGCTGCGGTGCAGCGCCAGCTGTTTGACGCCGTGCTGCTCGATCTCAGCCTGCCTGACCTCGATGGTCTTGATGTTTTGCGCGAAATCCGCCGCGTCGCCCCCGCGACCGCCGTCATTCTGATCTCCGCCTACGGCACGGTCGAAGCCGCCGTGGCGGCGATGCAAAACGGCGCCCGCACCTTCCTGCAGAAGCCCTGGAATAATGAAAAACTTCTGGCCGATCTGCGCGCCGCCATCGCCTCGCTGAAGCTGGAGCAGGAAAATGTCCAACTCAAGCGCGCCCTGCGCCAGCGCTACAGTTTCGAGCACATCATCGGCAAAAGCGAGCAGATGCTGCGCATCTTCGATCTGGTCACCCTGGTAGCGGCCAGCCGGGCGACCATCCTGTTGCAAGGCGAAAGCGGCGTGGGCAAGGAACTCATCGCCAAGGCGATCCATTCCGCCTCGCCCCGCGCCGATGCCCCCTTTGTGCCGGTCAACAGCGGCAGCATGCCGGTCGAGCTGCTCGAGTCCATGCTCTTCGGGCATGTCCGTGGCGCCTTCACCGGCGCGGTCGCTCCCAAAAAGGGCCTGTTTGAAGTGGCCGACCGCGGCACCATTTTTCTCGATGAAATCGGCAATATGTCGCTCGAGACTCAGGCCAAGCTGCTGCGGGTCTTGCAGGACCGGCGTTTTATGCGCCTGGGAGGAGTGGAAGAAATTCAGGTGGATGTGCGCGTGCTGGCCGCCACCAACCGCGATTTGCAGCAGCTGACCCAGGAAGGCCGCTTTCGCGAGGATCTGTTTTACCGCCTGAATGTGATTACCATCAAGCTGCCCGCCTTGCGCGAACGGCGCGAAGACATTCCCCTGCTGGCCGACACCTTTTTGCGCCGCTATGCCGCGGAAAATGCCCGCCCGTCGCCGCGACTGTCGCCCGAGGCCTTGCGCCTGCTGGTGGATTATGACTGGCCCGGCAACGTGCGCGAACTGGAAAACGCCATGGAACGCGCCGTGGTTCTGGGTTCCGGCCCCACCGTCAGCGCCGACCTGCTGCCCGAAACTGTCCTCGGCCGCTATGCCGAAATGAAATCCGCCGCGGCGGGACCGGCTTTGCGCCGCGGCGGGTCTTTGTTCGACATTGTCGAAGATTTCGAACGCCGGATCGTGCTCGATATGCTGGAACAGACCCACGGCCGGCAAACCGAGGCGGCCGATCGCTTTCAGATTCCGCTTTCCACCTTGAACCAGAAAATTAAACGGCTGGGTATTGATATAAAAAAATTGAAAGATGTGGAAGAAGTCGGAAAATGAACCGTGAAATGGCATGGCGAGCGTAGAAATTACCTCTGCGCCCAAAAAGCACAAAAAGCCGATGGCGGCGTAGTCGTGTTGCATCCGTCGTGATCCAGACAAGGCGCTGTGGCTGGGCACGGCCATGGCGCCCTTTTGCTTTTATCTCTGCCTTCTTGTTCACCCCAGCCGCGTTCCGTATTCTTCGGAACGGTGAAGTAAGAAAACTGGTCCCGCCTCTTCACTCCAGCCCGGACTGTATTCCCCTTCTGCCCTCTTGGATTCAGTGCCCTTATACTAGTGTTCTGTGTCACTTGATCGGGAAATTTATCGCCAGCGGCGGGCCAAACTGGACGAATTGCAGGCGCTGGGTGCGGCCGCTTATCCGCATCATTACGCCGCTACGCATCGGCTGGCCGAAATAGCCGCCGAATATGGCGGCTGGGAAGCCGAGCGGCTCGAGCGCGACCGCATCCACGTCAAAGTTTCGGGCCGCATCATGACCCTGCGCGGGCATGGCAAGGCCGGCTTCGCCCATCTCCAACAGCTGGGTGAACGGCTGCAGATTTATATCCGTCAGGACGCGCTAGGCGAACCGGGATTCGCGATCTGGAAACTGATGGATCTGGGCGACTGGCTGGGGGTGGAAGGCTATCTGTTCCGCACCCGCACTGGCGAGTTGACCGTCCATGCCGAAAAAATCGAACTGCTGACCAAAGCCTGCCTTCCCTGGCCGGAAAAATGGCATGGGCTGCAGGATGTTGAGCGCCGCTATCGCCAGCGCTACCTGGACCTGACCGTCAACCGTGAAAGCCGCGAAATCTTTCTGCGCCGCGACCGCCTGATGCGCTGCCTGCGCGAGGCATTTCAGGAACGCGACTATCTGGAGGTGGAAACCCCCATGATGCAGCCCATGGCCGGTGGCGCCGCCGCGCGCCCCTTTGTCACCCATCATCACGCGCTTGATATTCCGCTCTATCTGCGCATCGCGCCCGAGCTTTATCTGAAGCGCCTGGTGGTCGGCGGGCTCGAACGGGTATTTGAAATCAATCGCAATTTCCGCAATGAGGGAATTTCCACCCGCCATAACCCGGAATTCACCATGCTGGAATTCTATGAAGCCTTCAGTGATTACCGGGCCCTGATGAGCTGGAGTGAACAATTGCTGGCGCGCGTGGCCAGGGCCGTTACCGGCAGTGAGCAGGTCGCATTTCACGGCCAGACGCTTGATTTCAGCCATTGCCAGCGGCTCAGCCTGCGCGAAGGCGTGCTGCGCTTCTGGCCCGCGGCCGCGGGCCCCAAACCCGGGCTCGATTACTGGGCTGACCGCGGCCGTGTGGAAGCGGCTGTCACCGCGTATAACCGCTATGCCGCAACCGGCGCGGGCTCCCCGATTGCTTCACCAGCCGGCGCTGATTCCGGTGAGCTGGTCATGGCGCTGTTTGAAAATCTGGCCGAAGAGCATCTGCTGCAGCCGACCATCGTCTATGATTTTCCGCTTTCCGTTTCTCCTCTGGCTAAAAGCAAGCTGGATGAGCCGGATTGGGTTGAGCGCTTCGAAATTTACGCCGGCGGCATGGAGATCGCCAACGGCTATAGCGAGCTGAACGATCCGGAAGAGCAGGAGTGCCGGTTTCGCCAGCAGGCCGGCGCCGATGCTGCGATTGACAGCGAT
>JAKATS010000285.1 GCA_021818645.1 Acidobacteriota bacterium
CAACGGTTTACTGAGTTATGGCTGGCTCGCTGGGCAGGCGCTCAAGACGATTCATTATCAGGTGGCCTTCGGACGCCAGGGCGTCATCCGCTCCGGCAACGGCCTGGTGCCGCCCGCCACGCTGGCATTCGGCTGGAACTTCGCCGGATCGCCCGCCCGCCAGCATGCGCCCGATTTTCTGGTGATCAATCAGGGCACCAACGATATTCCGTATCCTGGCCGTGAGTATGGACAGGCGCTGCTGGGCTATCTGCGGGAAATCCGCGCCTACTGGCCGCATACGGAAATTTTTGTGCTGCAGCCGTTTGGCGGGTTTCACACTGCCAGCACCATGCAGGCCGTCGAGCTGATGCATGATGCGCGCGTGATCTATGTCAGCACTCACGGCTGGCTGAAGAAAAAAGATTTTCGCGACGGCGTGCATCCCAACCGCCGCGGCTCGCGCCTCGCTGCCAGGCATCTGGAAAAGGTTCTTGCGCCGTATATCGCCCAATGGAAACCGCCGACGGAGCCCGCCAGCCCCGCGGGGCGGTAATCGCCGCGGTACAGCCGCAGATTTTTAACTCATGCCACAGGGTTATTTTGTTACCGGCACCGACACCGATGTCGGCAAAACCGTCATTTCCGCCGCGCTGGTGCTGGGGTTGGGAGCAAACTACTGGAAGCCGGTGCAGACCGGAGCGCCCTCCGACCGCGAGCAGATTCAGTCCTGGACGGGGCTGCCCGACGCCCGCTTTGCGCCCGAGCAATGGCGTTTTCCCCTGCCGGCCTCGCCCCATATCGCCGCCCGCGCCGCCGGTGGCGCCATCGCGCTCCGCGATCTGCGTCCGCCCTGGAAGGAAAATACGGCCGCGGGAGATTGCTGGATCGTCGAAGGCGCCGGCGGTGTGCTGGTGCCGCTCAATGACCGGGAAAAGATAGCCGATTTAATCGTCTGCCTGGGCCTGCCTGTGATTGTCGTGGCCCGCACCAGGCTGGGAACCATGAATCACACGCTGTTGACGCTGGAGGCCCTGCGCCGCCGCGGCTTGGAAGTCGCGGGGGTGGTCATGAACGGCGACGCCGAACCGGAAGTGGCGGAAACCATCCGAAGCTTGGGTAAAGTGCCGCTGGCGCAGACGAGCCCGATCGCATTGAGCTCTGCTGAGTTGATAAAAATGGGAAAACGAATCATGGAAGCGATGCAATGAGCCGTGCAACAGCGCGGGCATTTTCGCAAAATTAAGGCAGCGTTTTCTGTACCAACAGGACGGCTGAATACGGCAAAAAAATCAACGGCTGGAATTTTGTGAGGGTGCCCGGTTCCTTCGGCCCGCCCCATTTTTGTTCCGCGGAATCCAGGAGCAATTGCCATGCATTGGCTTCGGGCCATGCAAAGGTCAGCGGTTCCTGGCCAAAATACAGCCAGACTATGACAGATGAAGGAGCGGTTGAAGACTTCTGCATTGAGCGTTCGTCCGGTATGCCTGAATCCGGCATAGCCGGTGTGCGCAGCAGCCGCAGCAGTTTCCCGCCGGCCAGCACTTCCGCCTGCACGCCGCCATTCGTTCGCAGCGCCGGAATTCCCCGGCGTATTCGCAGCAGTTCGCAGTACCAGCGCAGCAGCGTGGCATGCGGTTCGCGCGCGCGCAGGCTCCAGTCCGGGCGGCTGGCGGCGAAGGTTTCGGGAGCCTGCGGGTCGGCCGGCTCGCGACGCCAGCGAAAATCCCGGAACTCCTCGCGCCGTCCGCGCCGCACCGCCGCGATCAAATCCGGGTCGCTGTGGTCTATGAAATAGTGGAACGGCGCCGGCTCGCCGTATTCCTCGCCCATGAACAGCAGCGGAAGCTGCGGAGCGCACAGCAGCGCCGCGGCCGCCAGCTTCAACGCCTCAAAGCCGATCAGCGTGCTCAGCCGCTCGCTGCCGGCGCGATTACCCACCTGATCATGATTCTGGGTAAAGTTGACGAACGACGCCGCCGGCCATCCCCGGCTGGCATTGCCGTGTCTGCGCCCGCGATAGGCGGAATGCCGGCCCTGATAGACAAAACCTTCGGTATAGGCTGTGGCCAGGTCGGCGGTGCCCTGGAAGTCCCGATAATAGCCGCAGGATTCGCCGGTCAGAGCCGTATGCAGCGCATGGTGAAAATCATCGTTCCATTGCGCGTCCATGCCGAAGCCGCCCTGCGCGCGCGGGCGAATGACGCGCGTATCGTTCAGGCTGCTTTCGGCGATGACCTGAATCCGCCGGCCCGAGGCCTCGCCTTCGGCCTGCGCCCATTCCGTCAGCTCGGCCAGGAACGGAGAAGCGGAGCTGTCCACAATGCCGTGAATGGCGTCGAGCCGCAGGCCATCGAAGCCGTAGTCGCGCAGCCAGTAGATCGCGTTTTCAAAGAAAAAACGGCGCACCGGATCGCTGTCGCGGCCATCAAAGTTCAGAGCCTGGCCCCACGGCGTGCGGTAGTGATCGGTAAAGTATGGGCCAAATTCGCGAAGATAGTTGCCTTCCGGCCCGAGGTGGTTATAGACCACGTCCAGAAACACGGCCAGCCCGCGCGCATGCGCGGCCGCGATCAGCGATCTCAACTCGGCCGGAGTTCCGTAATTTGCCTGCAGGGCGAATAATTGCGCACCGTCGTACCCCCAGTTACGGCGGCCCGGGCACTGATGCAATGGCATCAGCTCCAGCGCGGTGATGCCCAGTTCGCGCAGCGCTTCCAGCCGCGGAACGATGGCCGGCAGCGTGCCTTCCGGCGTAAATGCGCCCACATGCAGCTCGTAAAAGACCAGCTCTTCCTTCGGCAGTCCACACCAGGCGCCGAATTCCGGCGGCGCCGCGGCAATCACCTGCGAAGCTCCATGGACGCCCTCCGGCTGCCGCCGCGAGGCCGGGTCGGGCCGGCGCCGGCCATCGGGAAACTGATAAA
This sequence comes from Acidobacteriota bacterium, assembly GCA_021818645.1. Lineage (GTDB taxonomy): Bacteria > Acidobacteriota > Terriglobia > Terriglobales > SCQP01 > JAKAZV01. Next base: position 2,907 of record JAKATS010000285.1, read on the forward strand.
AATAACGCGTGCCGGGGGGAAGATCGGGCAATTCCAGAGAAAAATAACCGTCGGGACCGGGGCGCATCGCGAAGGCGCGATCGCGCTCCGGCAGATACACTTCCAGCCGTTCGGCGCGCGGCGCCCAGACCAGAAACCGGCAGCCGCCGTCGGCCTGCGCCAGCGCCCCTAACCGCAACGGCCCATACTTCATTTTTCTATGGTGACAGGATTTATTACAGTTTTTATGCAGCGTGAATGGCCGGCCCCATCCTGTGCAACAGGATGCGGACCGGAGACTCCATCGCTGATTCGCCGTCCCTAAAAAACCAGCCGCGCGCCGAATTGAATCTCTCGGCCCGGGTTGGCGGCCGTGGTGATGGTGCCGAACTGAGGCGTATTCACGAAGTTATTCGGCATGCTGTAATTACTGTGATTCAGGGCATTGAAAAATTCCGTGCGGAACTGAAACTGCGTGCTTTCGCTCAGATCAAAGGCGCGGGTCAGGGCCAAGTCCACGTCCTGATAACCCGGGCCGTAAATGGAGTTGCGGCCCGCATCCCCGAATGTATAAGCGGCCGGGGTGGCGAAGGCGGCAGGATTGAACCAGCGGGCGGTGGTATGGGTGCCCGCGGGATAGAGCGGTGCCCCGGTGACATTGGCGCGGATCGGATTTTCGCCGAGCAGCGTGCCCGCGTTGGCGGTATCGCCGAAGACCTGTATGGTCAGCGGATAGCCGCTCTGGGCTTGAAAAATCGTTGCGATATTCCAGTTGCGGGTCACGCCGTCAAGCCAGTGGTTGGTGCCCCAGGCAGGCAGGTTGTAAACGAAGCTGGCGATATAGCGCAGCGGTACATCGCAGGCCGGGCCTTTTTCCGCCGCCAGGTTACTGTTGTTCTGCGGCAGCGCCGACTCCGACATGGGCGAGCGAAAATCGGGCGCGGTGGTCAGGTTCTTCGACCAGGTGAAGTTGGAAAGAAAGGTCAGGCCATGGGTAAAGCGCCGCCGCAGGTCCACCCAGCCGGCGTCGTACCAGCTGTTGGCGGTGTTTTGCAGTTGCGCGATGGCGGCGATGGGAAAGGTCAGGCTGCTGACGGGAAAGCCGGCGGGGAAAGTTGTGCCGGGCAGATAGGTCGCGGTCTGGTAGGGGCGGCGCGGGTTGATCGGCCCCGGCCCCGGCGGCGCATTATTGACCAGCACCATCTGCTGCAGATGATAGCCGCGGGCGCCGGTGTAGCCGATTTCCAATACGGTGTTCCGCCCCAGCCTTTTCTGCAGGCTCAGGCTCCACTGATGATATTGCTGCGCCGGGCTGTGCGGCGTAAAGGCGGAAAAATTGAACGGCGTAGATCGGA
>JAKATS010000096.1 GCA_021818645.1 Acidobacteriota bacterium
TCTCCCCACCCCACGCAGGATTGAACCTGACGGGCACGACACATACCAACGCCGGAACCTACTCTGCCGACGGCTGGACGTTTACCGATTCGACCGGAAACTACAACAACGCCTCCGGCACGGTCAGCGACGTGATCGCGCCGGCGCCGTTGACGGTGACCGCCAATAACGAATTCACCACTTATGGCGCCGGCCTGCCGACGTTTACCGGCAGCGTGAGCGGAGCGGTGAACGGCGACACCTTTACCGAAACATTTACGTCCGGGGCGAATGCGGCCAGCCCGGTCGGGATTTATCCCATTACCCCCAGCGTGACGGGCTCGGACCTGAATAACTACAGCGTGACTACGGTAACGGGGTTGCTGACCATTAATCCGGCGCCGCTGACGATCACGGCCGACTCGCTGACCAAAGTGCTGAACGCGCCCAACCCCACGCTGACCGCCAGCTTTAGCGGCTTTGTGCTGGGCGAGACCCCGGCGGTGCTGACCGGAACCTTAACCTGCTCGACCACGGCGGGGCTGAACAGCCCGGTCGGCAGCTATCCCATCACTTGCTCGGGCCTGAGCTCGACCAACTACTCCATTACTTACCTTCAGGGCAATCTGAGTGTGCTGTACCTGGTGGGCGCCTGCCCGGTGCCGCAACACCATGGCGACAACGACGGCGGCGATCAGGACGGTGATCATGGTACCCACCACCTGATTCTCAGTCACATCATTCTTGATCCCATCAAGACTGACGGATCGAGCGTCTTTGACGGCAGCGGTGACTTGCCGGTACGCTTCCGGGTCTGCGACGCCAACGGCAACTCGATCGGCGATCCCAACCTGATCGTCTCATTCGTTTCACTCAACGGGCCGCAACCCACGAGCCTGGGCGACCGCGACGACCAGGGCTGGCATTTCGACGGCGACTGGGACCAGAAACCCGACCATGATCAGGACCACGCCAATCCGCATCCAAAATGGACGTATCATCTCAGCCTGCGGACGCTGGCGAATGCCACCTACAACTACCTGATTACGCTGAACGACGGTACGACCATCCCCTTCAGCTTCACGGTTGCTCAAAAAGCAGGGGACGACAGCCATCACGGCGACCATTAAATTGAACCTCACTTCATTGCATTCGTGAACTCGAATGCATGATGGACGGGCGTGCCGGCACGCAAGGCACGCCCGTTTTTTTAATACACATCAAATAAAGCAGCACGCAGTCCGGAGGACTGCGGCAATCCATATTGCTGCAATTCGATGTGGCCAGGTTTAGAGCCTGCGACAGTGCTTCGCAATAGAGCCCACCGACAACCCATGGACCGTGAGTGGAATCAGCATCAGCCGATCTATCGCCAACTGCGCGACCGCGTGGTGCCCATGATCCTGGAAGGCGGACTGCGGGAGGGCGATGCCTATATTCGAAGCGCCGGATACGGTCAGTTTCAGCCCGAAATGCCGGGATTTGTGCTGCCCTGCAAAGAATTCTTTGCCAAATAACGTGGCGGTCGAAAGATGCACCCTAAACTGGGGCGGGGCTTATAAGAGATCCCGGGACGGAAGCGGCAGCTCCACCCCGGCAAAAACGCGATGTGACCTCGGAGATTGACAAGCTGCATATATTGGATATTGTAGAAACGTTCGGAATAATACCATGCAAAAAACAGCCGTTTTACTCTGCCTGCTCGCCTGCAGCAGCCTGCTGTGGGCCAAGCCCAAACATAAAACCTATGCCGCCCGGCCTGCACAGCTCTTTAATGCCGCCCTCATGGTCGCCCGGACTCATCACGTAGTCACCTATGTGGACCGCAAGGATTTAACCTTTACTTTTGAAACCGGAGGATCACTGTTCACCACCGGGTTTGTCTGCAACGCCTTCATTACCCCCAAAGGCCGGCGCCATGCCGTGCTGAATCTGAACGTACAAAAGAAAAATGGCGCCAGCTTCGCCTGGGGCGCGGGCGGACGGCTGGCTAAAAATTTTTTCAAATGGGTGAGAAATGCCCTGATCAGCGGTAATTATCCCCACCCGGCGCCGGCCCCGGCGGCAGCCGGCCAGACTGCGGCCGGCCCGCAGCCGGCTGGCAACGCGCGGCCGCTGACCAATGCCGACGTGATCGCTCTGAGCAAGGCCGGATTGCCGGCGAGCGTGATCCTGGCGAAAATTCGCAACTCTCCGGATGATTTCAATACCGGCGTCAAGGCGCTGATTCAATTGAAAAAAGCCGGCGTGAGCGATGTCGTCATCCAGGCCATGGCGACGGCGAAGTGAGCGGCGGGGCCACATTTTCACTGCGCCAGAACAGCATGAAAGAACCAGCGGCAGGGGCGAAGCGGGGGCCGTTCATCACCTTTGAGGGCCTGGACGGCAGCGGCAAGAGCACGCAACTGCGGCTGCTGGCGGCGCGGCTGCGCGAGCACGGGCATAAGGTGCTGGAAACGCGCGAGCCGGGGGGCACGCCGCTGGGCTAGGAGATCCGGAAACTGGCGCTGGAGGAGCGGGAAGATGCGCCGGCGCCGCGGGCCGAACTGGGCTTGATGTTCGCCGCGCGGGCCGACCACTGCGCGCGGCGCATTGAACCGGCCCGGGCTCAGGGCATCTGGGTGCTGTGCGACCGCTTTACTGACGCCTCCGAAGCTTATCAGGGCGCCGGACGCGGGCTGGGCGCGGAGCTGGTGCGGCAATTGCATGCGGTGCTGTGCCCGGAAAGCTGGCCCGATCTCACCTTTTTTCTCGATGTCGAAATCGCCACCTGCCTGGAACGCTCGCGCCAGCGGCTGCGGCGGGAAGCGTCCAGGGAAAGCCGCTTTGAGGGCGAGAGCGCGAATTTTTTCCGCCAGGTGCGTGACGGCTATCTGGTAATTCAAAAACGCGAGCCGGAACGTTTTCGGATGATTGCCGCCGGGGGAGAAGTTTATGATGTGGCGGGTAAGATATGGAGTGAAGTGGAAATGTGGTGGGCGAAGCGATAAACAGATCCCCGGCCCGAGCCTCGAGTCTTGATCACACCAGCATCAAGTCGCTTGTGTCGGCCACCCGGCAGACATATTGAGTTCTGAATGCGGGGATGAATTCTGACGGCGGATGGCGCCTGCGAGTACGTGTTTGGGGATCATCCAATGCCCCGAACCCAACACCCAGGGGATCAGAACCAGATCGTCTGATAAGCCGATGCCCGGAATGGCATCCGGGATAAGGTCATTCGGGCTGAATCAATAAACCATCACAACGCAACAGCCAATACACCCGGCGCGGCGTGCGCGGGTTCTGAAGAACCAGATGATAGAGCTGGATTTTTTAATTCAACTTCCGGATGGCGCAAGGGATGAATTTTTTCATGTAAAAAAACTTTGCCTATTCCTTTTCTCCACTCAAGCATAAATCCGCTTGAGCAGGCCCCCCGAAATATGCAGATCCTGAATCCTGCGTTCCGGGATTTCGATGGGATGATAAATTACGGGAGGCGGAGCGAGAAAGCGATATGCCGTTTGAGAATTTTCTGGGTAATCCGGAGGCGGTGGCGCAAGTGCGGGCGGCGGCGCGCGACCGCGCCGGCAACCCGACCTGGCTGCTGAGCGGCCCGGAGGGGGTGGGCAAGACCACGCTGGCGCTGCGGCTGGGGCTGGGGCGGAACTGCCGGCAGCCGTCGGCCGAGGGTGAATACTGCGGCCAGTGCGCGAGCTGCCAGAGCTTTCGCGGCTTCGATTCCCTGCCCGAACTGATCGAGGCCGGGCTGGAATACCGGCAGACGGCGGCGCGGACGCGGGCGCGGGAGCTGGCGCCGCTGATGGTGGAAGCGCATCCGCAGATTCGCTTTTTTCCGCCTGACGGCGAAATGCTGAGCATGGCGCAGGCGCGGGAGGCGGCGCGGTTGGCGCAACTGCGGCCCGACCCGGGCCGGCACTGGGTGCTGATTCTGGAAGACTTCGACCGCGCGCGCTGGATGGTGCAGTCGGCGATGCTGAAGGTGCTGGAAGAGCCGCCGGCGGGCTGCACGTTGGTGCTACTGGCCACGCACGCCCGGGAAGTGCTGGCCACGGTGCGGTCGCGGGCGCGCGTGGTGGAGCTGGGGCCGGTGGAGAGCGGCGAACTGGAGGCTTGGCTGGCCGGGCAGCGGCCGGAGATGAAGCGCGAAGAGCGGGAACTGGTCGCGCGGCTGGCGGGAGGGTGCCCGGGGCGGGCGCGGGAGCTGGACTTGGCCGCATACCGGCAAAAACGCGAGTTTTTCCTGGCCTGCCTGGA
>JAKATS010000105.1 GCA_021818645.1 Acidobacteriota bacterium
TTGCCTGTTCTCGCTGCGGGAATGGGATCTGCGCGCCCGGCTGCGCGCCGGCGCCAGTGACCGCCAGCTGCGGGAAGCGATTCTGCGCGCCGTCGCGCACAAGGAAGAACGCCATCATATCGGAGAGCCGGGCTTTCAGCGCCCGGCCCGTACCATGGTGCATATTGGGGGCTGAACCAGGCGGCCCGCGCCCGAAACATTGATCATGAACGAAAAACTATTTACCCTCGAACAGGCGCAGCGCATGCTGCCGGTGCTCGAAAGTCTGCTCAAGACCGCGCGTGAGGCGCAGCAGAAATTTGAAGAACTCGAAGGCGAACTCCAGCAAACCCTGACCCGCATCCTGGTTCTGGGGGGAGTGCAGATTGACCCCGTCCGCACCGCCACCCAGCGCGCGCTCAAGGACCGGGCCGAACAGGTGCGGAATGATGCGCTGGGTGAAATCGAGGCCACAGGTGTGCAGGTGAAGGATCTGGAGCAGGGCCTGCTTGACTTTCCCTGTATGCTGCATGATGAAACCGTGCTGTTGTGCTGGAAACAGGGGGAAAAAACCATCGCCTGGTGGCATGGCCTGGAGGAGGGGTTCGGGGGACGCAAAAAAATCGACCCCGAGCAATTTTCACCACCCTCCGGAAAACCCAATTGAAACCTGCGTATGAAAATATGAAGATCGCGGAGATACAATGCGCGGGGGCCCGCGTCAGGAATTATGGAACCGGAAAAACTGCGGGAAATCACCGAACATGCGGAGCGGCGGAACGAAAAGGCGATCGGCCTGACCACCGCCATTTTTGCCGTTCTACTGGCCGTCACTACCATGCTCGGCCATCGTGACCATACGGCGGAGGTCCTGTGGCAGACCCGCGCCGCCGACCAGTGGAGTTATTACCAGGCCAAAAACATCCGCCGTCATATGTATGAAGCCGATCGGCAATTAGCCGGTCTGCGGGGCCGGGTGGGCGCGGCCGTGAGCGCGCGCTTCCAGGCTCTGGCCGCGCATGAGCAGGCGGGCCTGCAAAAAGTTCGGGCCCGGGCGGAAAAATACGAAGCCGCCAGCGCCCAAGCCGAACACCGCGCCGACCGTTTTGATCTGGCGGAGATTTTTTTCGAGCTTTCCGTGGTGCTCTGTTCCATCGCGCTGCTGGCCGAATCACGGCTGTATTGGCGGATTTCACTGGTCAGCGGCGCCGTGGGACTGGTGCTGCTTGCCTACGCGGGTCTTCAGCTTTTTCATTAAAGCCTAAAGCCTGCGCCAGCTCGCGGGGGCCGCGCCTTGGGGAGTGAAGCAGGCGCGGAGGGCTGCGGAACTCCGCAGGGCTGCCCGCCCCCGGAAAGTAACGAGGCGAGGCCCCCAGCGCGGCGCAGGCTCGGCGGAGAGCAAAACCTTTAGGTTTTGAACAGGCAAGCAGCCACCGCGCGTTGGCGAGACCAAGCGGGACGCGAGGCATACAAAACCGTAGGTTTTGTGTTTGCATGCCACGCTGGGGCCCCCGCGTCAGGCATTGTTCTCTTCACTCGGCTTGGATTTTTTGCCGCAACCGGGCGGCTAATGCGGCGTGGCGGCGCTCATATTCCTGGGTGTCAATATCGCCGGTGTTCCGCCGCACTTCCAGTAAAAACAGCTCGTTTTTGAGTTTATCCAGATCCGCGTCAGCCGGCCGTGCCAGACCGGTTGCGGCGGCCGCGGATAATGAAGCATTCCCGGGTATGCCCGCCGGCTGTGCATCCGGATGGGAAAGCATATAACCCAACCCCGCCGCGGCCAATATCGCCAGGCCGAGCAGCAGGGTGATCTGATGCCGCTCGACGAAACTGGCGCGCGGCGCGCCGCTGGCCGGCGCCGCGGCCGCCGGGCTTTCCGCGCTTTCAGAAGTCGTGCCGGCCTGGTTTGAAGCCGCCTGCCCGCTGCCGCTGTTGGCATTGGCCTGTTGCTGCATGGCGGCGGGAATCGCCGCTGTACCGGATACCTGGGCGATAATGCTGCCTTGCGGCGCGGTGCGTTGATAAATCTGGTATCCGTCAGCGGCGCCAGCCGGCGTAAAGCCGGGCGCCGCGAAATGCATGGGCGGCGGCACATACACCTGCATTGCATCCACTGGAAATAGCGCCGTGAGCGGCACCCGCGCCTGCTTTTGAGCGTAAGGAATGCGGTAGGAAATCTGTACCCGGGTCTCGCCCGGCCGCAGCGGATAGGCGATCCGGTAAATGCCCGCCTGGCGCGTGGGATGCGGGTTTTTGCGGATCGGCATGCCGTTGGGGCCGATAACCTGCGCCCCGTCGGGAATAATTCCACGCGGCGTCACAAAGCGAAAAATACCCTTCGGCTGATACCAGGTCGCCGGCGGCGTGAGCCGGTTGCGAATCACGAATTCATTCACCACCGCCAGATCGCCATTTTCCGGCTGCAGCACGGTGGCCATTTCATGAACGCGCAGCCGGCGGCTGGAGCCGGTGGCATTAAAGACCTGCATCTGGATCTGGCTGGCGGCCGGCGGCAGGGTTTGAAAATAGTCAACTCCCTGATAGCTGGCTTCCAGCACCAGCGTGCCCTGGTTGTCCGGCAGCATAATTTGAAATTTTCCGCCCGCGCGGCTGCGCGTCTGCGCGATGGATTGCATATTGGCCGAAGGCAGCAGCAAACGTATCTGCGCGCCCGGCTGCATGCGGCCGGTGGTGCCATTTTCGACTGTGCCGCGCAGTTGTAGGCTCTGCGCCGATAATCCCGCGGCCAGCGCCATCGAAAAGATCATCAGCCATGCCGCCCGGCGGCATGATGCGGGTGGATGCATCATGATTGCTTCGCCGCTTTGCCTCTCGCCTGTTCGTTTTCCAGATCTTTCACCGCCTGTGCGGCTTCAGTTTCCAGCAGCCGCCGGCTCGCTTGATAATCGGTTTCCGAAAGTTTGCCGGCGAGGTGTTCAAAATGCAGATCCTTCAGATTGTCGTAGGCCGCCTGTTTGCGTTCCGCCAGGGCGCGCATCCGCGCCTGGTGCGGCGAATCGTCCTCCGGCTCGGGCGAGGCGGTAAAAACCCAGTAGCCCACAGCCAGGGTCAATAACAATGCTGCAATGGTGCTGACGGTTCCGGCCATGATCAGCGGTCCTTTTCCTGTTCCGCGACTTCGTGCCGCACGCGTTCCAGTTCGGCTTCCGAAAGCTGCGCCGGGATTGGCGTCGAGCGGGCGCCGCGGCGGATAAACCACACCAGCAGAACCAGGCCGGCGAGCGCCGCCAGCCAGGGCATGATCCAGGCCAGCAGGTCAAACCCATGCCGGCGCGGAACGGCCAGCACTAGCGTGCCCCATTGCTGGATAAATTCCTGCTCGATCAGGCTGTTGGAAAGCCCCTTGCCGAGATCGTTTTTCAATTCCGCTTTCATCTGCCCGCGCCAGGAACAGTGCGGCGTGTTGCAGGCAAGCACCGTCTGCTGGCAGCCGCACATGCAGAGCAGCTTATGGCCCAGCGCCTGGTAGCGCGCCGCCGGGCTGGCGTCGCCGCGCAGGCCGAGGCTGGCCGCCGCGAGCAGCACGAGCAGTCCCAGGCCCCGGCATGCGCGCGCCCATGGCATTCAGGTATGTGCCTCCACCGCTTCGGCGGGCTGCGCGGCCGCCGTCATCGCCGGCCCGGAGCCGGGCCCGGTGCGGCTGGGCATGAGGGCGATCAGCGTGCCCAGCACCAGCACGATCGCACCCACCCAGATCCAGATCATCAGCGGGTTGAGATAGGCATGCAGTATGGGCTGGCCGGTCTGCGGGTCGCGCCCGCCATACACCAGATACAGATCGTTCAGCGCGGTCGTATGAATGGCCACCATGGATTGGGTCTGGTTTGAAGCTTTATAAAATCGCCGTGCCGGATAGAGCGTGGCCACCGGGCGACCCGCCTGGTCCACCTGAACGATCATGGAACGCGAACTGTAATTGGGGTTGTCGTTTTCGGTGTACGACTCGGAAATCAGCGTATAAGGCCCGATCCGCATGCGGGCATGATAGGGCATGGCCGCCTGCAGGCTCTGGTTGAATCCCGAGCCGGCAATGCCGATAAACATCAGCACAATGCCCAGATGCACGACATAGCCGCCATACCGGCGGGTATTGCGCATGATCAGCTGGGGCAGCGCCCGCATCAGGCTGATGCCGCCGCGGCGGGCTAGCACCCGCGCCCCGCGCAGAAATTCCGAAATGATGATGATGGTGACAAACAGCCCCAGAGCAAAGGCCATATCGGAGTAAAGATTGCG
>JAKATS010000312.1 GCA_021818645.1 Acidobacteriota bacterium
GCGGCCAGATGGTTAAGCTCCCAGCGCCGCAGCCGGCCGAGTTCAACCCGCGCCCAGGCCGAGCGCGTGCCATATAGTTTCCGCACCCGGGTGTAATAAGGGTGAATGTGGGTGTGCTCGATGACATCGCCGCGGTCGTTGACGTTATCCACGCCCGCGGCCACGGTCAAGCGGCCATGGGGCGAGACGAGCCACCAGACGCCGTCTATTTTTTCCACCTGAAACGCCGCCGGAGAGGACGGCGGCACGGCGGAAGCGAAGATCGCCAGGATGGGGAGCAAAAGCAGCGCTGAGCGGAAAGAGAATGAATTTTTCATGGCAAACCAGCTATTCTGGCATGAATTCTACCAGCCATCCATGCAATACGCTCGCCCTGAATTCGATCCCTACCACTTCCCTTGAGCGGCTTGTTGGACACAACTTGCGGGGGCCGCGCCAGGCATTTTTGTGATCCAACCGCCCGGTAACAGAGGCTGGCCACGCCGGGGCTACCATGGAAGCAAGGACGACTGCATGAAGCAGGCAATCCATGTGCAATCCGGTGAGCCGGAGGTTCCGGTGCGGGCAGCCGGATTAACCACCTGCCAGGCGCCGTGGATTGAGCAGGCGCGGGCGCGGGGCGAACTATATATCGAACAACCATATGAGCTGTATTCGGAGGAAAACCACCGGGCCTGGCGGAGCCTGTTTCAGCGCATGGGCCCGCGCTGGGAGCGTTACGCCAACTCGCATTTTCTGGCCGGAGTGCGGGCGCTGTGCCTGAACCCCGAGCAGGTGCCCCGGCTGAACGATGTGAACCGGTTTTTGTCGCCGCTGACCGGCTTTCGCGCCCGGGCGGTGAGCGGGTATGTGCCCGCGTTTGTATTTTTCGACTGCCTGCGCAACCGCGAATTTCCCACCACCATCACGGTGCGGCCGCCGGCCCAGCTCGATTACCTGCCCGAGCCGGATATATTTCACGATATCGCCGGCCATGTGCCCATGCACACCGACCCGCAGTTCGCCGCGACGCTGGCGCGTTTTGGCGAATGCGCCCATACCGCGGCGGAGCGGGTAGCGGGCATCGCCGACACGCACGAGCGCCTGCAAACGCTGACCAGCATCATCCAGGCCATGGCGCGGTTTTTCTGGTTCACGATCGAATTCGGGCTCATGCGGGAAGGTGACGGGCTGCGGGCCTACGGCAGCGGGCTGCTCAGCTCATTCGGCGAGCTAGAGCACGCGCTGATCTCGCCCGCAGTGCAGCGCTATCCCATACAGATCGAATGGGCCATCAATCAAAGCTTCGCCATTGACCGCTATCAGCCGCTGCTGTTCATCGTGGATTCGTTCGATCATCTGTTCCGGCTGGTGGGCGAACTGGAAGCCTGGATGCGGCAAGGGAAACTGGATCATGTGGCGCCGGGCGAGCCGGCGATCGGCGAAGCCGACCTGGACAGCTTTGTGCGGAAAACAGAAGTTCATGCTGGCCCGGCCCTTACCAACCCATGAGTTATAATGTTGCACTTCGAGATTGAGCCGGACCAGCTATAAACTTCAGCCCTGGGGGGTTGTTGGACTCGGCTTGCGGCGGCGAGGGGAATTTCCGCGGCTGCGCGGTTGCGGGCAAGGAAAAAGGCCGTTGCCTGACCCTGGCGCCCGGCATGAATGAGGATTGGTGTGACTGGCATCATTACCAACCTACTGCGCAAGTTTTCCAGGAGCCGGGCGCAACTTTAAAAAAAGCGGTTTAATATTCTCCCCATTCCGATTTCAAGACGCCGGCGATTTCGCCCAGCGTGCAGTCACATTCGACGGCGGCGAGAATCGGGGGCAACAGATTGTCCGTGCCGCGGGCCGCGCTGGCCAGCCGGGCGAGCGCTTCGGCGGCGCGGGCGGCATCGCGGCGGGCGCGGAAGTCCCGCAGGCGGGCGATCTGGTTGGCTTCCTGGGCGGGGTCCACGCGCCAGGCCGATGCCGGGGTTTCATGGGATGCTTGGTAGCGATTGACGCCCACGACGATGGCCTGTTCCGACTCCAGCGCCTGCTGCTGGCGCCAGGCCGCGTTCTGAATTTGGCTCTGCACCCAGCCGGTTTCGATGGCCCGCAGCATGCCGCCGCGCGCTCCAATCTGGGTAAAATATTCTTCGGTTTCCCGCTCCAGACGGCTGGTCAGGCTCTCGACGTAATAGGAGCCGGCCAACGGATCGGCGGAATCGGTGACGCCGGTTTCATGGGCCAGAACCTGCTGGGTGCGGAGGGCCAGTTGCGCCGCCTCGGGGGTGGGCAGGCCGAGGGCCTCGTCGTGCGAGTTGGTATGCAGGGACTGGGTCCCGCCCAGGACGGCGGCCAGGGCCTGATAGGCGGTGCGGGTGACGTTCACCAAGGGCTGCTGCGCGGTCAGGGTCGAGCCCGCGGTCTGGGTATGAAAGCGCAGCTTCCAGGAGCGGGGATCGCGGGCATGGTATTTTTCCCGCAGCAGCCGCGCCCAGATGCGGCGCGCGGCGCGGAATTTGGCGGCTTCTTCGAACAGGTGATTATGGGCATTGAAGAAAAACGAAAGCCGGGGCGCGAACTGATCTATTTCCAGCCCGCGCGCCAGCACGGCTTCGACGTAAACCTGGCCATTGGCCAGAGTGAAGGCCAGCTCCTGGGCGGCGGTGCAGCCAGCCTCGCGCATGTGATAGCCGGAAATCGAGATTGAATTCCAGCGCGGCAGCTCGCGCTGCGTGTATTCGATGATGTCGGTGACCAGCCGCAGCGCCGGACGCAGAGGGTAGATATACGTGCCGCGGGCGATGTATTCCTTGAGGATATCGTTCTGCACGGTGCCGGAAAGCAGGGCGGGATCCATGCCCTGGCGGTGCGCCTCGGCGATATAAAAGGCCAGCAGGATGGCGGCCGTGGCATTGATTGTCATCGCGCTGGAGATGCGCGCAAGCGGCAGGTCGTGCAAGAGCAGCCGCATGTCCTCACGGCTGGCGATGGCCACGCCCACCTTGCCCACCTCGCCCGCGGCCAGCGGGGCGTCGCTGTCGAGACCGATCTGCGTGGGCAGATCGAAGGCGATGGAAAGACCGGTCTGGCCCGCCTGCAATAAATAACGGTAACGGCGGTTGGATGCTTCGGCGGTGGCGTAGCCGGCGTACTGGCGCATGGTCCAGGGCCGAGCGCGGTACATTTCGGGATGGATGCCGCGGGTAAAGGGATACTGGCCGGGATCGGCGAGATCGCGATCGTAGTCGAGGCCGGCGATGTCACGGGGCCGGGCGCAGGCAGCAGCGGCTTGCGATTCGGGCTGCGAGCGGAGTGAAGCCGGCGGGGTGGTGTTGCCCATGGTGAACCCCCGATTATTTGTCTTTCCGGCGCAAAGCCGCCGATTTAAACCAGGAACTGAGGCCGAAGTAGGCGAATAGCAAACCGATTCCCATCTGCAGAAATGCCATGCGCTCGCCGGCCAGGCCGATGCGGGGCGGTAAATGCCGCCAGACGGTCAGGCCATGCCAGCCGAAGGCCAAAGCAAAGGCGAAAAAGAGCACGCCGCCGAGCTGATAGCCGAGCAGACGCAGCGCCAGCATGATATGAGCCGTGAACTGGCGAAAGAGCCGCTTGCCCGCACCCAGTTTGACCGGCGCGCCGGCCGCGATGCCGCTGGCAGCCAGGGAATGGCCGGCGGCAGCAGCTTTTTCACGCAGCCCGGGATCGCCGGCGGCGCGGCGGGCGGCATTAAATAATTTGCCGGCGGCGCGGCCCAGCTGTCCGCCGGTGGATAGGGGTTCTACCATCAGCTGTTAGTTTATCCCGGAGCATGGGTGAGATCGTGCACTCACGACCCAAAAATTCCACGTCTTTGCGTGAACCCAAATTCGTGTTGCAATATCAGCGTGGAGAGCAGCGTAGCCAACCCGGCGGCGAACCGCACTGCCCGCATATTGCTGGCCGACGACAGCCCGCAGGCGCAGCGCATGGGCGTCAGCATCCTGACTAGCCTGGGGCATGAAGTCGTGGCGGTGAGCAACGGCGCGGCGGCGCTGCAGGCGTTGGAGCAGGAGCATTATGACATTCTGATCGCGGATGTAACGATGCCGGGGCTTTCAGGGCCGGAACTGTGCGAAATGCGGCTGAGGAAAGCCGAGTGGCGGGCCATCCCCGCGATTCTGGCGCTGGCCGCCTTTGAGCAACTGGAGCCGGGCGCATCGGAGCGGGCGTTTCCGGACGCGGTGGTGCAGAAGC
>JAKATS010000210.1 GCA_021818645.1 Acidobacteriota bacterium
AGGGCTTTTACGAGCGCTTTCCCGCCAAAGGTCAGGTCGAGCGCGTCGGCCGGGTCCAGAAACGCCTGGCCGAGGCCGCCGGCATCGCGCCCCGCCCGCGCGCCCGCCGCGCCCGCGCCGGCAGTGAATCTGCGTAACCGGCTGAGTCATACTGAACCCAGCCATGGATAGACGCAGATTCTCGCTTTCTTTTGCCGGACTTTCATTGGGGTCTGTAGCCCGTTTGCCCTCTCGTTCCGCCGCGGAGCCATTGACAAGAAAATGGCCGCTGGCTGGCGCTTCGATGTTTACCGAAGTAGGAAAGCAGGAGAAGCCGTTTCTCGAAGCGACGGAAGCCGTGCTGGCCGAACGATCCGGTGCCGGTTATCTGGACCATATGTGGTTTGGAGGCTCATTTCCCCATTACTCCAAACTGCGTCTGCGCATTTATGTGGATGGCGAATTGGCGCCTTCGATTGATATGGAACTTGGCTTGGGTGTGGGAGTTGGTTTTGAGGATCCCTATGCGCCATGGGGAACAAAATGGTGTGGGATGACCGGATCTCCGAGCGGCATTTTCATGAACTTCCGGATTCCCTATGCCAGGAAAATTCGCGTGACCGCGGAGCTTCCTGCCGGAGTGCCTCGGGATACTTTATTCTGGTGGATCGTCAGAGGCATTATGGATGTACCGCTGGAAATCTCCGGCCTGCAATTGCCAGGCCATGCCAGGCTGAGGCTGCACAAGAGAAATGAGCTGCTGGTTCAGCCGCTTGATGAATTCGCTTTATGCAATGTAGCAGGTGCGGGCATGGTGTTTATGGTCATGATGGCTGCAAAAAGCACGAACTTTGAATTCATGGAAGGTCAGATGCGGATGTATTCCGGCAGAGGCCGGAGCGTGCATTTCCTCTCCTCGGGCCTGGAGGATTATTTCCTGGGCACTTATTACTTTGATCGTGGTATCTACCATTTTGATCAGGCGGGGTTGACGCATAAAAATGAAAAAGACCATTCATTTTCAGCCTATCGTTTCCACGATCTTGACCCGATCGTATATTCCGGGGGCATTCGCCTGGCTTGCCGTTGCGGAGAAAAACGGGGCCATGAGATATTCGGCGCCACCGGACATCCCCGGCCAACGATTTACACCACTTATGTTTGGACCTATGAGTGGTAAGAGGATTGGTTCATCCAGTTACACCGGTATGGCCGCGCCGTGCACCAGCCGGGCGTCAT
The DNA here is from genome assembly GCA_021818645.1 of Acidobacteriota bacterium. GTDB lineage: Bacteria > Acidobacteriota > Terriglobia > Terriglobales > SCQP01 > JAKAZV01. The sequence goes on from JAKATS010000210.1 coordinate 1,219, forward strand.
CGCTGCATAAAAATAAAATTACCCTGGCGATATCGGCCGGCTGGGCCCACTGGGAAAAATCCGATCCCGGCATGGCCTTCCGGTTGGCCGGTGTGTCAATCATGCTGGGCAGAACCGAGTTCACGCGCACCCCGTTGCCGTGCAGTTCCGCCGCCAGCGACTGCATCAGCGCCAGCGCCGCCGCCTTGGAAGCCGCATACATCGCCGCGCCCGGCCCCGGCTCGATCGCGGCCCGCGAGGCGACATTCACGATCACGCCTTGTCCGCGCGCCCGCATCACCGGCGCCGCCGCCCGCGCCAGCACATAGCCCGAGCGCAGGTTCAGCGCCAGCATTTGCTCATATTCGCCGGCCTCGGCCTGCCATAAACTCCGCCCGCCGCGATAGCCGCCCACGGTATTCACCAGCACATCCAGCCGCTGGTGCCGGGCCATGATTTCGCGCACATACTCCGCCGTCGCGGCTTCATCGGTCACATCCACCTGCCGCGCCTGCAGCCGGCCGGCAGCTTCCCCCGCGTCCCGGCGCAATCCCTCCAGGGCTTCCCCTTCGCGGGCCGTGATGCAGGTCACCGCTCCGGCTTTAAGAAACGCCAGCGTCACGGCCGTGCCCAGCCCGCCCGTGCCGCCCGCCACCAGCACCACTCGATCGGCAAACTCCGCCGCCATGTCAGCCTCGTCAATTGGCCGGTATCCGTTCCAGAATGCGCCGGCCGCGCGCAATCTCATCCGCGTGGATCACATGCGGCAGGCCGGGGTAGCATCGCAGCTCAACGTCCCCGCCCAGCCGTTGCATCTCCGCGGCCGTCTCTTCCACCCGGCGCCAGGGAACATGCGGATCCCGATCGCCGGCGCCGAGAAAAACCGGCGTTCCCGCCAGATCCCCGGCATAATCCCACGCCGTGCCCGGCGGGCCCATCAGCCCGCCGGTAAAGGCCAGCACCCCGCCATACCGGGCGGGATTCCGGGCCGCGAATTCACACGCCAGGCATGCCCCCTGCGAAAAACCCGCCAGCCCGATTTTCTGCCGCGCCAGCCCCGCGTCCGTAATCTGCCGCAGAATTGTTTCAATCTGCTCCAGCGCCGTTTCCAGCGCCGCCCGGTTCAGCTCCATCGGCTGCAAAAAGCTCGCCGGGTACCAGCTCCGGCCCTCGGCTTCGGGCGCGAAATACGCCAGCCCGGGAACCTGAAACTTTTCCGCCAGCTTGATAATGTCGCTCGCCGCGGCCCCGCGCCCATGCAGGCAGATCACCGCCCCGGCCGCCTCGCGCAGCTCCGTCCCGCTATGCAGTATCTCCACGCTTCCGCCTGTCGCCGTTCATTAATCCAGCTTCACCTGTTCGAGCCATCCCGCCACCTGCGTGGGCCAGTGCAGCTCGGCTTCAATCCGGTGCGCCAGCGCCGCCGCCGCCGCCGGTTCGCCATGCACCAGAAAAATCCGCCGCGGCGGCCGGGGAAAGCCCCGCAGCCAGGTAATGATCTCGTTCGCGTCGGCATGATCGGAAAACTGCTCGAAGGCGGCGATTTTGGCCCGCACCGGCACGCTCTGCTTGAAAATGGTCACCGGATTGCGCCCCGACTTGATCAGGTACCCCAGCGTTCCCGGCGCCTGGTAGCCCACAAACACTACCAGGTTTTTCGCATCCGGCAGCCGCTGCGCCAGGTGGTGCATCACCCGCCCGCCCGAGGCCATGCCGCTCGAGGAAATGATGATCAGCGGGCCCGCCTGCCCGTTTACCGCCTGGCTTTGCTGCGCGGTCTTGTCGAAAAAGACATGATCCCATTGTTGCGGCGGGCCATAGCGGCCGATCAGCTCGCGGGTATCGGCGTTGAATTCGTCGCTGTGACGCAGAAAAATTTCAATCGCCTCAATCGCCATCGGGCTGTCCACATGCATGGGAACGCGCGGCACGGCGCCCGTCTCCATCAAATGCTTCAGCAGAAACAGCAGCTTCTGCGTGCGCTCAACCGCAAAGGCGGGAATCACCACCACCCCGCCGGCGCGCAGCACCGGCGCCAGCGTCCGCGCCAGGTCGGGGCCAATATCCACATCCGGATGCTGCCGGTCGCCGTACGTGGACTCCATCACCAGATAATCCACCGCCTCGTTCACCGTCTCCGGACCGGCCGCCATCGTCTGCGCCGAGCTTTGCCGTATGCGCCCCAGGTCGCCGGTAAACAGAACCCGCAGCCCCGCCCCGCCCTCGGGCGGCGTCAGCTTGAAATCGGCAAAGCATGAGCCCAGAATGTGCGCCGCCCGCCGCAGCCGCAGCTCCGCCCCCGGCCCCAGCGCGAAGGGTGTATCCATCGCCAGCGGATGCACCTGCTGCAGCACCTTGCGCGCATCGTCTTCGGTGTACAGCGGCAGCGCCGGCTGGTGCCGGGTCAGTTGCTTGCGGTTGCGGTAATGCGCTTCTTCTTCCTGCAGCCGGCCCGCGTCGGGCAGCAGCACGCCCAGCAGTTCGGCCGTGCCCTGGGATGCGTAAATCGGCCCCTGATAGCCGTCATGCTCCAGCCGCGGCAGGTAGCCGCTGTGGTCCAGGTGTGCGTGCGTCAGCACCACCGCCCGCAGCGATTTCACGTCCAGCGGCGGCGGCTGCCAGTTGCGCGCCCGCAGTTGGCGGTCGCCCTGAAACATGCCGCAGTCAATCAGGTATGCCGCCTGCGGCGTGGTCAATAGGTGCTTGGAGCCGGTCACCGACCCCGCGGCGCCCAGAAAACGCAATGAATATGCGGGCATAGGGAAACCACCGTAAATGTAGCATGCCCCGGCTTTACAATGAGAATAGTCATGCCGCTTGCCGACTCAGACTCCGCCGCTCTGATCCAGATTCAGCCCCGCGCCCGGTCTCTGGCCCGGCCGGAATGGATTCGCGCCCGCGCCCCGGTGGGCGAAAATTTTCATAGCCTGAAAAAGCTGGCCCGCGGCCTCGCCCTGCACACCGTCTGCGAGTCGGCCCACTGCCCCAATA
>JAKATS010000005.1 GCA_021818645.1 Acidobacteriota bacterium
GGGGGATGGGCCGCCTGGCGGGCCGCGTGGTTTGGGCTGGCTCTTTTATTGTTCGTCAACCCCGTTCCGGTCTTTCTCACGGCTTTATTCGATGCCCGTTTGCAGGGCTGGGCTACGCGCGCGGCCGAGCTGCTGGCTCGTGCATTAGGCATGGCGCCCCGTCGCCAGGGTTTCAGCCTGGTCTTTGCCAGCGGAGAAACTATGTATATTGCCGCCAGTTGCAATGGCCTGCGCAGTGCCACGGCCATGTTTTATCTGGCTTTGACGGCGGGCTACTGGCGTCATTGGCCATGGCGGCGCATGCCGCTGCTGCTCGCCTCCGCCCTGGGCCTGGCCTACGGGCTGAATTTTTTGCGCCTGGCGGGGCTGGTAATTTTTCACGACCTGGCCGGATACTGGCCCCGCATCAGCGCCTATGAGCCGCAGGTGGATCATGGTCTGGGCGGGCTGTTGTTTATCGCCGGCGTGCTCGTACTGGGGTATTGGATTCTGAAGTATAAAAAATCAACCGGTAGGGAACAGGCTCTGGCGGTACACGGGAGCAGTCCGGTATGAATCTGCATCCGCAATCGCGCTGGTTGCTCTGGGCCCGCTCGGCGGGTCTGTTGAGTCTGCTGACGGCGCTGTGGCTCTGGCGTCCAGCCCCACCCGCGCCTGCTCGGGTGTATGCGGCTCAGGCGGCATGCCTGAATCTGGCCATGCCGGCCGCCATCGGGCCTTACCATAGCCTCGGTACGCACCAGGCTCAGTTGATGGGCGGCATGGATATTTTTACTCTCTACCGGGTGCCGGATTCCCGGCGCCATGTCGAGTTGGCTTTTGGACTGGGCGCCCGTGCCACTCATCCCTGGCTGCAGAGCTACCGGGTTCAGGGCGATCAGCTACGATGGCAAAACAGTCTGCGTTTTCCGATGCCCTCCGGCCGCGTCAGTTGGAACGTCGCTGTGGTTGATGGAGCCCGTCGCCGCTGGCTGGCTGGCAGTGTGCAATGCTGGAACGGCCGCTGCCAGGGCAATCCTTTGCGGTTATGGCTCGCCGGCTGGTGGCGGATGCCTTCTACGCCGGTAATCCAAATCACAGTTCTGGCCGGCTCCAGCCGGCGCCGGCGCTATCCGGTAATCTGGTATATCAATGATTTTCGCACATTTTTTCTCCAGTTCCCTCTGCTGCCGGTGCTAAGCTGTGCGTCAGCGGCTCACTCATGAATCGCCTTGGATCAATCCGTAAAACGGCTGCGCCGCGGTGGCTTTGCTGCTGGCTCTGTGCCGGTCTGGCCATTGCGGCATGGGGCCAGGCTGCCGTGGGCACGGCGGGTACGGGCGAAGGCATCGGCGGCGGTTATCATGTCGGCCCCGGCGATATTCTGCAGCTCACGGTTTTTAGCTCGCCCGAGCTTACCGGCCCGCTGCAGGTGGATACGCACGGCAATATTTATCTGCCTTACGGAACTCAACCGATCAAAGTGGCGGGCAAATCGGTGGCACAGATTATTCCTCTGGTCGCCCGTTCTCTGATCGCCCAGAAACTAGCCATCAATCCCAAAGTCTCCATTACCGTCAGTTCGGTGAAATCCCGGCCCATTGTGGTGCTGGGCGATGTGCGCCAGCCGATCACGATTCAAGCTATCCATCCCATCCCCTTGCGGCAGGTGCTTACCAACGCCAGTGGGCCCGGGGTGTCGCCCGGCAATTGGGTGGTCATCACCACGCGCCTCGCGGATGGCAAGTTTTCAACCGTAAAATTGCCGCTGCAAAAAGTGCTGTTTTCCAATCAGCCCCAATACAATCCCGAATTGCGGGGCGGCGAGGATGTGCGCATTACCTATCCTTCGCAAGTGTATGCCATCGGCGACGTGCGCAAGCAAGGCGAGTTTCCCATGAATAACATGCAGCACTTGACCGCGCTGCGCCTGATCGCGCTGACGGGCGGCTGGCTGCCTACGGCATTGCCCAACAATGCGGTGATTGTGCGCTCGGTGGATGGTAAAGTCGTTGTGATTCCGGTGCCCATGAACCGCATTCTGCATCGCCAGGCGGAAGATATCCCCTTGCGCCGCAACGATGTGCTCTATGTCCCCGACAGTACCTTCAAAACCGTGGCTTTGAACGGCCTGCAATTAGCTATCTCTGTGTTGACCACCGCGACCGCGACTACTTTGGGCGTTTTGCTGAGCAGGAGCTCCACTTCGAGCAAACCATAAAGAATCGTCTATCTGGGTAAAACCCCGCCGGCTGAAAGTTCGTGATATAGTGTCATTGATTAGTAAGCGGAATCCATTTCCCCCTGATTCCAGCCAATTTTCGGGTTAAGGTTTGGATCATGCCGAATATGCGTTACAAATGGATCTTCGCCGGTGGTTTCCTGGGACTTTTGAGTCTCGCCGCGGCCGCGCAGCAGGGCAGCGGCAATGCCGGAAATAACGGTTTCATTGTGGGCAGCAATCCGCAGGGCGCGTCCGTGCAGGGGCAAAGCGTGCTGCCCGGCACGGCGGTGATGCCGGGTGAGCAGGTGCAAACCGATTCTGGCGGCTCGATTACGCTGGTGGGAACATCGCCGCAAGGCGGGGTCGTGCAAATCGGCCATCAGTCCAATTCCACGATTGTCAACTCGGCCAACGGACCGCAGGTCAACCTCAATAGCGGTTATGCCCAGGTGCAAGGTCAGGTGTCTGTCGCCACTTGCAATAGTGTGGTGCAGCCCACCAATAGCCAGACCAATGTCACTGTGGTAGCCAATGGATGCAATCAGACTCTGGTACAACAGAACAGTGGAACTGCCACTGTACAAAATGTCAGTACTGGAAATACCGGAACCGGCAATCAATCGCAGACCTTAAATGCCGGAAACGCCGTGAGCGTAACCTCCAACTCCATCAATACCGTGCCGGTAACGGTCATCAATAATGCCGCGACGCCCCTGGCGCCCACCGCGCCGCCCGCCAATGGCAATAACGGCGGTGGCAATAATAATAACAACAATAATAACAACAGTACTCCGCAGAACAGCCCGACCGGCGAGCCCGGATAAGCCTCAGGCTTGGGCATTGCGCGGTAACAGTTCCCGATCCATCCATTCCAGATATGCAACCGAGCCCAGCGTGATCGGCAGGGCGATGATTTCCGGCACCGCATAGGAGTGGTGCTCGCGGATACAATGTTCCAATTCCGGGAACAAATCCGCGCGAGATTTTAAAATACATACCCACTCCTCTGCGGCTTCGAGTTTACCCTGCCAGCGATAACGGCTGGCGATCGGGCCCTGAATCTGTACACAGGCCGCCAGCCGGGCTGTGAGCGCCAAATCGCCCAGGCGTTCGGCTGCCGAACGGTTTGGCCATGTGGTTACGACATAAAGATACGAAGTCATAATATTTGCCGCCGGGCGCATGTACAGCCGGGCTTTTGCCTCGGATTTGTAAACCGCCCTTCCTTGAACCAGATTATGATCTCTCGTATGCGCCGTCTGCACCAACTTTTCCATGGGCCGGCAGCGGTCGCCAGCCTGCTTTGCCTGGCCGCCGCGGCCGCGCTGCTGGCCCGTCCCGCTCCGCGTACGCCCGAGGTGCGCATTCCGCTTCTGTTGCGCCGGATCATGCAGGCGCCGTTTGCCGATGATCTGACGGCAGCCAGACAGGCTCCCGTCGTGGCCTGGCTGTTCACTCTGGATGGTGTGCGCAATATCTGGGCGGCGCGCGGGCCGGAATTTCACGCCTTCCCGGTCACGCATTACACCGGCGACAATGGTGTCGGCATTTACAGCCCGCGGCTCACCCCCGACGGCCGCTACGTGGTCTACGCCCGTGGCGACGAGCGCAACGCCGCGGGGCAGATTGCCGATCCCAGCCACAATATCCATTCGCCCGCTCAGACCGTCTGGCTGGCGCCGCTGCGGGGCGGTGCGCCGCGCATGCTGGGGTCCATGGGCTGCACCGGCAGCGGTTGTGAGGACATTGAAATTTCTCCCAACGGAAAATATGCCGCCTGGGCGGCGCGCGGCGCGATCTGGCTGGCGAATCTGAAAACTCAGAAACCGGCGCGAAAATTAGCCTGGCTGCGCGGACATGGTATCGAACCGCGCTGGTCGCCCGACAGCCGCCAGCTCGCCTTTGTCTCCGATCGCGGCAGCCACAGCTTCATCGTGCTCTATCGGCTCGGTGCCGGCCATGTCCGCTATCT
>JAKATS010000128.1 GCA_021818645.1 Acidobacteriota bacterium
GCGGACATGCCGCATTCCGCATGCAACACGGAACGCATGGATTTTATATTGACCCGTTCCTGCAGGGCAATCCGAAATGCCCGGCAGCGGAAAAAACACCCCATGCCGCCGAAGCCGTTTTTCTGACCCATGGGCATATTGACCATGCGGCCGACGCGCCGGCGATCATCAAGAAAAATCCCCAGGCCAAAGCGGTGTGCATGGTGGAACTGGAACCGTGGCTGACCCGGCAGGGGGTGCCGGAAGGCCGGGTGATCGCCATGAATTTCGGCGGCACGGTGGAAGCCGCGGGCGTGAAGGCCACCATGGTTCCCGCCGTGCATACGAGCAGCGTGCAGGAAAACGGGCAAACCCTCTATGCCGGCGAGCCGGCGGGATATGTGTTTGAATTTCCCGGCGGGCTCCGGCTTTATCACTCCGGCGATACGGCAATATTCGGCGACATGAAACTGATCGGCGAGCTGTACCGACCGGAAATCGCCATGCTGCCCATCGGCGGCCATTACACCATGGGCCCGCGCGAGGCGGCGCATGCCTGCAAACTGCTGGGAGTGAAAGCCGTAATTCCCATGCATTACAGCACGTTTCCCGTGCTAGCCGGCACGCCGGCGGAACTGCGGCAGCACCTGGCCGGCGCGGCCGAAGTGCTGGAGCTGGAGCCGGGAAAGACCTGCAGTTAAACGCCGGCAAAGCGCCGCACAGGGCACCCTGGCCGAGACCGGCAAAAAAAAATCAAGAGGCTCCCCCGACATGGCTGGATTTGATGCTCCCTCCCACACGCTGCGCAACAGCGTACTGACCCTGGTTTTTATCGGGCTGCTGGCTATCGGCTGGGCCTGGCTGCGCGGCGGCACGCCGCGGATTCAAGGCGCCTGGCCCTCGGCGCTGGGGCTGCATGCGACCCTGCGTTTTCACATTACGGACAGCATGGGGGTGCGGCGAGTCACGGCCGTGTATCTGCAGCGCGGCAAAAAACTGCCGGTTGCCGATCTGCGGCTGCGCAAGGCGCGGCGCTGGTGGCTGGCGCCGCGGCAAACGACAGCGGCCATTGCCGTAGCCGCGGGGCGGGCCGATGTGCACGGGCTGCAGGATGGGCCGGCCCAGCTGGTGATCCGCGCCGAGGCCGACAACCTGCGCGGCACCACGGCGCGGCTGCGCCTGCCGATCGTGATCCGTTCCCTGCCGCCGCGGCTGCGGGCGCTGACTTATCAGCAGTATGTGGTCGAGGGCGGCTGCGAGATGCTGGTTTATCGCCAGTCAGCGGGGGTGGTGCGCTCGGGCGTCGAGATGGGCGGCCAGTTTTTTGCCGGACATCCACTGCCGGGCGCGCGGCCGGGCACCTGGTTTTGCCTGTTCAGCGATCCCTGGTACAACACCGGCAAAACCCTGCCGGTGCTGACCGCAACCGATGATGCGGGCAACACCACCACGATTCATTTCCCCGCCGAGGTGTTTCCCCGCAAGTTCCGCCAGCGGCCTCCGTTTAACCTGACACATGCCGTGCTGGCGCAACTGGTGCCTCCGATTCTGGCGCATGAGCCGGGGCTGACGCCGGCGGGAAGCCTGGCCGCGGATTTTACCCTGATTGACACCAAGCTGGCGGCGCAGCAGCAACAATTTCTGGCCGCGCTGAGCCAGCGCAGCCAGCCGAAGTTTTTCTGGCATGGCGCCTTCATGCCGCTGCCGCATGCGGCGGTGGAAGCCCGCTTCGGCGATTACCGCGCATTCATGGATCATGGGCACGTGCTCGACCACGAAACCCACCTGGGCGTGGACATGGCATCGGTGCGAAATACGCCTGTGCCGGCGGGCAATGCCGGGCGCGTGGTCTGGGCCGGATATTTCGGCATTTACGGCAATGCCGTCATTCTGGATCATGGCTTCGGGCTGATGTCACTCTATGGACATATGAAGGATTTTGCGGTGCATGTGGGGGAAATGGTCCAGAAGGGACAGATGCTGGGGCATAGCGATTCCACCGGACTGGCGCTGGGCGACCACGTGCACTACAGCATTCTGGTGGACGGGGTGCAGGTAAACCCGGAGGATTGGTGGGACCCGAGCTGGATTCAGGCGCATATCTGGCATAAGCTGGCGGAATTCGGCAACCGGCAGACGGAGCCGAGATCGGGTCATCCATAAGCGCGATATGGATTGCGGCGAACTCATCGGACGCGTGGTCAGACTGACGCCGCTGCAGGCGGGCGAGTGGCGGGAGCTTTGGGATGTGGCGCGAGCCGATGTGGATGAAATTTTTCGCTGGTTTCCCTATTGCATGCTGGCAGAGGAGGATTTCGCGCGCTGGGAAGCCAAGGCGCTGGCCGAAGCGGCGCGGGGCGATTCACGCGTGTTTGTGACCCGGAATGCCAATGGGCGCGCGATCGGCAGCACGCGGTTCATGAATATTGACCGGGCGAACCGCAGGGTTGAAATCGGGTCCACCTGGATCGCAACCGCCTGGCAGCGCACAGCGGTCAACAGCGAAGCCAAATACCTGATGCTGCGGCAGGCGTTTGAGGGCTGGGGCTGCGCGCGGGTGGAACTGAAGACCGACCGGCTGAACCAGCGCTCGCGCCAGGCGATTCTGCGGCTGGGTGCGGTTGAGGAAGGCACGCTGCGCCGGCACATTCTGACCCATAGCGGGCGCTGGCGCGACACCGTATATTTCAGCATTCTGGAGGCGGAATGGCCCGAGGTCAAGGCCCGGCTGGAAACCCGGGCAGCGAATTTTTCATAGCCCGGCCGGGATTCCGGCGGAGGCGCATCGGAGTCGAACCCTGGTCATTGCAACCCGGCTCCGGCACTGCGCCGCCCTGCGACAGATCGTAAGTGATGCAGTACGCGGACGCATGGCTGCGGCGGGACAATATCACGCCATGGACCGAGCCATGCATGTATTGCCATTAATCTAGGGGCAGGGCCAGGGATGGGTCGGCGGCGGCGTGCTGCAAAATATGGAAAACCAGATCGTAGCGGCGGCGCAGGCGATACTTGCGCAACAGATTCGAGACGTGGAACTTCACAGTGCGTTCCGATAGCGTCAGACGATCGGCAATTTCCTTATTGGACAGGCGGTTCAACAGCCCCTCCATCACCTGCTGCTCGCGGGATGTCAAGTGGATCAGGGGTGAAAGCTGCTCGGGATGCGGAAAGCGTTCCAAGAGATAATCCACGAACTGGGCCAATTGCAAACGCGGCACCCAATAAGCTCCGGAGCCGATCGCATATAAGGCCCGGACCAGCTCGCTGGCAATGCGGTCATAGCGCACCAGTCCGCGCACGCCTAAAAACAACAAGGGAAACGCAACCGCGTTTTCGAAGCTGTCGCGCACCACCAGAATTTGCGGCCGGGATTGGCGGGCGCGGATATAGGCGATGACCAATTCAATGGCGCGCGCGCCATAGCTATCCACTATGTAGACATCGCTCGGCAGCAATTCCAGCTCGGGGAAACGATCGCCAACAGGCAACAGGTACGCGTGGATATCAATATTTTTCTGGTCCAGCTGCAAACGCATACGCTCAAGCATTAAAGGATGGGCGGAAAAAAGCGAGACCACCAGCCGTTGGGTTGACGGTTTGGACGGCGCGGCCGGCGCCGGCAGCGTGGCTATATCTCGGGTCGGCCGGGGCCGGCGAACTTTACGGTCCGCCGCGGCGGGGTCCATCAGCGGCGATTCCTTGCTCCGCATGAGTGATTCAACTTTCTTTGCACGCGATTGTCATATGACTGTCCTTCAGTACAGTCATGTGACAGGTTTTTGACTGATCCTTTTATGCCTGGAAAGCCAGTAGATTGATTCATGGAAAATCCCTAGGCTGGACGGATCAGGACTGCACTTTATGCCAACAAGAATGTACCTCCCATGGGTTACAGGTATTTCCGCACTGCTGCTGGGCGCCATGAGCTGGAGCGGCTGCGGTGGTATCGTACGGACCGATGCGGCGCATCATCCCACGCCAAATTCGGTTCCGGCCCTGGACATTACCACGAGCACGCTGCCCAATGCCACGGCCGGCGGCAACTATCAGGCGCAACTGCAGGCAACGGGAGGGACGATACCGTATCAATGGGCGGTGACCAGCGGGCAACTGCCCGCCGGGATCGGCCTGACGGCCGGCAGCGGCCTGCTGTCCGGCACCCCCACGCAGCCGGGC
>JAKATS010000126.1 GCA_021818645.1 Acidobacteriota bacterium
GGCATACACACGGTAGGCGCGATGATTGAATGTGAAATTGTTGATATACACCGAGCCCATGAAGGCCTGCAGAGCATCGGTGATCTGGCTGAAGGGCACCTGCAGATTTTGGGCGCGATTGCGATCAATGGTGACCTCGATCTGCGGATCATTGGCGGTAAAGGAGCTGAACAGGTTGGTCAGACTGGGATTGGCATTGCCGGCGCGCACCAGGGCCTGGGTGGCCTGATAAAGCTTTTGCTCCGAAGCACCGCTTTTATCGAGCACTTCAAACTGGAATCCTCCGAAGGTGCCCAGGCCGCGGATGGTGGGAGGCAGAAAGGCCTGCACCATGGCGCCGGGAATCATGAACAGCGGACCGCGCAGGCGCGCCACCAGGGCCTGGGCGGAATGTTGCGGGCCGGTGCGCTGGCTATACGGCTTGAGTTGCACAAAAGCCATGCCCGAATTGGAGCCGCCGCCGGCCAGGCTGAAGCCGGAAACTGCAAAGCCGCCCTCCACTTCCGGCTGGCGGTCCACGATAGCCAGCACCTGATGCAAAATATCCGCGGTGTAGCCGAGAGAGGCGCCCGGCGGTGCCTGCACCAGAATCATGATCATGCCCTGATCTTCCGGCGGGACAAAGGCGGAAGGGACGCGCTGAAAGACAAAATACGTCAGCCCCAGCACGGCAATAAAGATCAAGGCCATGGCCCAACGCCACCGCGCGGCCCAGTGCAGAATATGGCCATACAGCCGGGTCAGGCCATGAATGCCGGCTTCCATGACCCTCCAGATGCCGGCTTTGGCCCGGACTTCGCGCAATAAAAGTGCGGACAGCGCCGGGGTCAGAGTCAGAGCATTAAAGGCTGAAATCGCGATGGAGAATGCGATGGTCACGCCGAACTGCCGGAACATGATGCCGGTGGTACCGGGAAACAGGGCCACCGGTACGAATACCGAAATCAATACCAGCGAGGTGGCAATGACGGCGCTGGTGATTTCCCGCATGGCGTGAGCGGTGGCCAGATGAGGTTCGCTTTCGCCCGAGGAAATATGGCGTTCGACATTTTCAATAACCACAATGGCGTCATCCACCACCAGGCCGGTGGCCAGCACCAGCGCGAACAGGGTCAGCGTGTTGATGGAAAAGCCAAACAGTTTAATAAAGGCAAAGGTGCCGATGAGTGAAACGGGAATGGTGACGGCCGGAATCAGCGTGGTGCGCCAATCCTGGAGGAACAAAAAGATGACCAGAATGACGAGCCCGATGGCTTCCGCCAGCGTGATCAGAACGTCCTTGATGGACTCACGCACGGGGATGGTGTTATCGAAAGCAATTCGGTAAACCAGTCCGGAGGGAAATTGGCGGGATAATTTGTTCAGCTCATTACGGACCCCGGTATCCACGGCCAGTGCGTTGGCGTTCGAAAGCTGCTCCACCGCCAGCCCAATCACCTGATGCCCGTTGTATTCCAGATGACTGGAATAGTCCTGGGCGCCTAACTGGGCATGACCCACGTCACGCAGCCGGACCAGGCCCCCGCCGGGGGCGGTTTTCAACACCACCGCATCAAATTGGCGGGGACTGGTCAACTGGCCGGAAACGCGCACGCTGAACTGATAGGCCTGACCGGGAGGAGCGGGCGGCTGGCCGATGGCGCCGGCGGCAATCTGCACATTCTGCTGCTGCAGCGCGCTCAGCACGTCCGCGGCAGTCAGGCTGTATTTCGCCAGCTTCAGCGGGTTCAACCAGACCCGCATGGCATAGGTTCGCTGGCCGAAGATGATCACATCGGCTACCCCCGGAACCCGCTTGATGGCATCTACGACATAAATGGAAATATAGTTGCTGATAAACAGGTTGTCGTACGTCTGTGTAGGCGAATAAAACCCCGCCGCCAGCACGAACCCGCTGGCCGCTTTGGTGACGGTGATGCCGTTGGCGATGACCGAAGCCGGCAGTTCGCCTTCCACACTGTTAATGCGATTTTGCACGTCCACCGCGGCCAGATCGAGATTGCGGGAAACGTCGAATACGGCGGAAATGGTAACCGATCCCGTATTGGTGCTGGAGGATGAAATATATTTCAAGCCCTGGGCGCCATTGATCGCCTCTTCCAGCGGAATGGTCACCGCCGATTCCACTTCCTGGGCGCTGGCGCCGTTATAGAATGCGCTCACCGAGATGGTGGGGGGCGCCAGCCGAGGATATTGCTCGACCGGCAGGCTGGGAATCGAGACCGCTCCGGCCAGGATGATGATCAAGGCGCAGACGGTGGCAAAGATGGGACGGCGAATGAAAAAATCAACCATGAAACGACTCTTAGTCGCGGATCAGCCGCGCCTGCCTCGCCTTCAGGATTGCCGGGCCGCCGGAACGCCCGGCAGCGGCAGAACCGGCATGCCGGTAAATAAAAACTGGGTGTGGGAAACAATGATGCGCTGCCCGGCACGCAACCCCTGCAGCACCGGGTAACTGTTGCCGAAGATCGGTCCCAATTCCACCGGGACCTGGCGGGCGACAAAGCCGTTCCCGTGCCGGGTCAGAAGAAACACAAAATCGCGGCCATTCACCAACTGCACATCCAGCACCGGCACCACCAGCGTGGAGCGCGAGCCCCAGATGATTCGGGCTTTGACCGTCTGCAGATCCCGCAACCGGCCTTGCCGGTCGGAGATCCAGGCCTTGACCAGGATGGTCTGCGTGGCATTATCCACACGCGGCGAAATGAATGAAATTTTGCTGCTCGCCAGCACTCGGCCGGCCGATGAGATCAACACCAGCGGCAGCCCCAGGCGTAAATCGGCGGCGCGATGCACCGGGACCGGAACATAAACCTGCAGCCGGCCTGGCTGATTGACCGTGGTCAGCAGGGTGGAAGTGGTCACCAGATCGCCCAGATGAACCGGAATGTCGCCTACAATACCGGACCGGGGCGCGGTAATGCGGTAATAGCCGAGTTGCTGGCGCTGCTGCCGCACCAGTGCCTGGAGCGACAGCAACTGAGACTGGGCGTTGGTATAGGTGGAACGAGCCTGATCCAGAGCCTGACGACTGGCCACCTGGGCCCGATAGAGAGCTTGTTCCCGCTGCAGTTCTTTTTTGTCGTAGGCCACCAGCGCGGCTTGCGCCTGCTGGGCCTTGAGCTGTGATGCGAGCGTGGCTTCCTGTTTGCCGGGGCTGATTTCCAGCAGCAATTGGCCGGCTTTGACGAACTGGCCGGAATGAACCAGAATCCGGGAAATATAGCCCGTAACCTGGGCTTGCAAAGTAGCGGCATGCCGGGAGTTGAGCATGGCTACATAATCAGAGCTGCGGGGTATGACGGCTGGCCCGATGGTCAAGGTCGCCACCGGCATGGCTTGCGGCCCATGCGCGGCCGGCGCAGCATGGGAACAACCCGTGATCAGCAGGCCGCCGGCAAAAAGCAGTAATGCAAGTCCCTGCCGCAAACCCAGTAATTTAAAAATCTGCAACCCTTGTGTTTTCATCGGAAATATTTATTTTACGTTGAATGGGCCGAATCCATTACACCATGGGAACTTTTTCCCCGCACCGGAAGCCGATTTTTTAGCAGGGATAGCGTCAGGAACCAGCGGGAAGAGCGATTTCAGACTGTAATGACTCGACCGCGGGAAGGATTGGGCGGCCAACGCTGATATATTCAAAGCCAAGCGCTTCCAGACGTCCCAGCGGAAATAAATTGCGGCCGTCCAGCACCAGGCGGCGAGTCATGCGGGCGGCGATGGCGTTCCAGTCCAAGGCAAGAAACTGCGGCCATTCGGTGAGAATCAGCAGGGCTTCCGCCTGCTCGGCGACGGCTTCGCCCGATTCGCAGTATTCCAGCGCAGGACAGCCTTCGGGTGGCCTCAGTTCGCGGCGCGCGCGCTCCATGGCCTGGGGATCATAGACCCGAATCCGCATGCCGACCCGCTGCAGCTCGCGCACAATGGCGCAGGCGGGGGAAAGGCGGATGTCATCGGTGCCGGGCTTAAACGCCAGCCCCAATACGCCCACCTGCTTACCGTCCAGCACCCATAAGGCATCCCGCAGCTTGGCAATGAATTGCCGCGGCCGGGCGGCATTGATGGCCTGCGCTTCGGCGAGCAGGCGGAAATCGTAGCCCAGTTCGGCGGCGATTTCGTGAAAAGCGCTCAAATCCTTGGGGAA
>JAKATS010000288.1 GCA_021818645.1 Acidobacteriota bacterium
CAATAAACGCCAGCCCTAAAAATGGGCCGGGTGCGGCAATCCCGGCGCGGGCTGTGATGTTCACATATTTTCCCGCTGGACTTAACTGAAACAGCAGGATGCGCCTGGGCGTTGATATGGCAATCGAAGGCCGGCCGGAATTGTCAAAATCGCCAACGGCGCAGCCCAGTCCGGTGAGCGGCTGGGTAAACCCGAGACGGGCGCTGATGTTTTTAAACTGGCCATGACCGCCATTCTGAAAATACGCGGGCGGGGCGTGATCGTTTAAAAAAAACAAATCCGGCCGGCCGGGGTGCCCCTCATCAATGACGCAGGCGCCCGACCCGGCAAACCGAGAGGGATGCTGCGCCAGGTTTTTAAAATAAAGGCCCGTTTGCGCGGTGACATTGACGTAATGCACCGGCACGGAATGTGCCACAAAGCTCACTTCCCGGGGCAGGCGCCGGATGACTTTGGCCAGCGGGCCTTGTTCGCCATAGATCACGCCGATGGGCTGGTTGAGTTTGTCTTTGCGCAGTTCGAGAAACCGGCGCATGTAAACCATGGCCAGGCGGGGCTGGTTGAGCTGGCGGTAGGCGTTGGCCAGGCCAAACAGCGCCGATATATTGTCCGGCATTGCGCGCAGCGTCCGCCGGTAATAAAGTATCGCCGGCAGGAATTGATTTTGATGAAACAGGTCAAAGCCATAAAAATAATTGGCGTAGGGATCGCGCGGCGCATGCTCGAGCACCGCATGAAAGTACCGCGCGGCCGCCGCGAATTTTCCGTGATTCTGTTCGATCAGGCCCAAAACAAACAGCGCATGCAAATCGGCCGGATGAGCCCGCACCACCTTTTGCAGTACGCCTGCGGCCGCCGTATCGTGGTTACCGGCAAATTGCGCAATGCCCAGATTGACATCGGCATCAAGATAGCCCGGCGCCAGCCGCAGCGCGCTCCGGAAACAGGCCCGCGCCAGCTTGTATTCATTGCGGTTCATGTGGGCGATGCCCACATTGTTCCATCGCACAGCTTGTTTCCAGGCTGAGTCCGTCCGAGCCGCCGTGCGCGGGGCAGCCCATGCTTTGGTCAGAAATATCCAGGCCAGCAATATACCGGCCAGAAATAGAATCAGCCGACTCGCCGCCCGCCGCGGAAATACACAGGTGATGGTTTGCATCTCCTGCTGATTTTACTGTATGGAATGGAAATTTCAGGCGGAAACCGGCCGGATTTTATCCGCCGCCGCGGCTTCCGGTTGCCAGGCCGGATGCGCATAGCGGCCGCGCAGTTGATTCATCCGGATGGTTAGAATATCGCCAAACATTCGCAGACTGTCGCGAAGCATGCGAATTTTGGCACCGGGAACGTGCGCCCAGACCACTGGAACTTCCACCGTCTGGAAATGCCGCTGGCGCGCCAGAAACAATAATTCGGGGTCAAATCCCCAGCCGCAGATGCGCTGAAAGGGAAATACGGCCAGCGCGGCCTCGCGCCGGAACAATTTAAACCCGCATTGCGTGTCCCGGAAGCGCAAACCCAGCACCAGGATCACCAGCCGGTTGAAAACCCGGCCCGCCCATTCGCGGAAGCTGCTCTGATGGGTGCGAATGAGTTCGCGGCGGCTGCGGCTGCCGATGGCGATATCGGCGCCCTGTTGCAGCGCAGCATTCAGCTTTTCCCATTCTTCAATCGGCGCTGCCAGGTCGGCATCGCTGAACAGCAGCAGGCGGCCGCGGGCTTTCAGCATGCCGTGCCGCACGCTATAGCCTTTGCCCTGATTGCCGGGGTTTTGCAGAATCCGGATGCGGCCGTCTTCAGCCTGCAGCGCCCGGGTTGAGGCCACAGTGCCATCCCGCGACCCGTCATCCACCACGATAATTTCCCAGCTTCCGGGATATTGCTTTAAATATTCCTGAATGCGCCTCAGGGTGCCCGGCAGGCGACGGTCCTCGTTATACGCGGGAATCACAATGCTGAGATCACATCCGCTGGCCGGCTCGTTGGGCTTCCGCGCCGGCCATAGGGCCTCCCGCGAAAGTCCAGGTGAGTCCGCGGCAGGAGAGGAAAGAAAAGGCGGAGTCATGTCTTTGCAATGATGCGCCCGGTCCGCATCGCGTTAGTGTTCCAGAAGTCCATGATCCATGAGGTCAAAAAACAGGGGCATCAATTCCGGGTCCCAGCGGCCCGCCGCGGTCTCCCGCCGCATCAATGAGCGGGTTTCTTCCCGGCTCAAGGCGCGTTTATAAGGACGCGGCGTGGCTAGGGCGTCATGGCAATCCACTATTTGCAGAATGCGGGCTAGGAAGGGAATCTCTTTGCCGCGCAGGCCGTCGGGATAGCCCGAACCGTCCCAGCGTTCGTGATGGTGTCGGATAATGGGCAGCACGTTTTCCAGCGTGCGCATGGGTCGGCAGATTTTTTCTCCCAGTAAGGGGTGTGTGCGCATGATGCCCCACTCCTCCGGGGTCAGCGGCCCGGTTTTATTCAAGATCGAATCCGGCACTACAATCTTACCAATATCGTGCAGGATTCCGGCCCGGCGCAGCGCCACCATCTCCGCGCCGCCTAACTGTAAATGCCGCCCCAGGGCCGCAGCCTGCTGTGATAAGCGCGCGCAATGGCCCTGCGTGTAGGTATCGCGCGCCTCCACGCACATTGCCAGGGTCATGATCACGGCTTCGGCGTTATCCAGTTCGTCGGTGTACTGCTTGATGCGCAGCAGACTTTTCACCCGCGCAAACAGCTCCTGGGCGTTGATGGGCTTGTTGATAAAATCATCCGCGCCCGCCTCAATGCCCATGAGTTTGGCCCGGGGATCGTTGAGGCCAGTTAATAAAATCACCGGAATCAGCCGGGTCCGGGTGATCTCTTTCATTTCACGGCACAGTTCGATGCCCGATTTTCCCGGCATCACCACGTCCAGGATCATCATGTCTGGCAAATCAAGCTCAACCAGTTTTTGCGCCTCATCCGCATTTGCGGCGGTTAATACTTCATAGCCGCGCAGCTGCAGCATATCGCAGGTCAAATCCCGGCTGATCTCGTGATCATCCACCACCAGGATGCGGAATTGCCTCTCTGGTAAATATTCCGAAAGCGCCATGATGCGAAACAGCGGCTTTGAATGCCGCTAAGGTTTAGATGACGGCATGGCGGGAACCGGAGCGAAAACAAGGAGGGGGCAATTTGAGCCGCCGGCCAGGCGAAACTTCGTTTCCGGCGGCCAGTGCGGCACTGAGGTTGCGGCAGGGGCCGGATCGGCCCGGATCAAGGCTTTTTGATATAAATCGAACAGAGTGGAATGCAATTCCTTTTCATCCACTGCGCCGGTATAATGCCCGCCCGGCGCGGTGTTCAACTTTATGAAAATCGCCACAAAATCCCAAGGCGTATCGTCATGGCCGGCCAGCAAGTCCAGAATCCGGCTTTCCAGGGTATGGTTTTCCACTATTCGCCGATCAGGATTGCGCAGCTCAGCACCGTCGTCCACATGCCGCGTTTATCGCCGATCGCCGACTGGGTGATATTCAGCGTGCGCACGATTTTATTCGAAATGCGGTAAATTTCTTTTTTCTCATCCCACGAGCGGTCGGGGTCGAAATCCACGTTTAAGGTCGTGGCCAGCATCTCCGCCGCCAGCTCTTCCGCATATTCGCCGGCCTGCTGATCGGTCTGGCCGAAGGAATGGTGTTCGGAAAGGTACCCGTAGGTGTCGCGGTCCGCGGGCAGCGCCACGCCGATCGAGGCGGCGATCAGGCGATGGGGCTCGCGGGTGGAATTTTCGCTGATCACCGCGAATACCACCTCACCCGGCTGCAGCAGCTGCAGTCCCTGGGTCCGGGGAACCAGCTTGCAGCGGGGCGGAAAAATGCTGGAAACCCGCACCAGATTGCAGGCTGCGATGCCGGCATCCCGCAGCGCCAGCTCAAAGCTGGTCAGACGCTCGCGGTGTTTGCCGACACCTTTGCTGAGAAATATTTTTTTCGCGATCATTGCTGTGGTTGTTTCCCGCCGCTTCTCAGTCGTCCGCGCATCAGCGGCGGAAAAAAGCCGGGAAAATCACCGTAACAAATATTGTGGCGGGCGGTCAATCAAGAATATGGCCGGAACCATGAAAATATTTTGCCGCGGTCGTACTTTCAGATGCCGCCGGCGATGGAGGGCAG
>JAKATS010000282.1 GCA_021818645.1 Acidobacteriota bacterium
GCTCAACAGCCGCTCGACGGTGTGGGCGCCGCGGCGGGCGGCGGCTTCCGCCTTATCCAATCTGGCCAGCGATTCCGGCGGCAACAGCGGGCCATGACGGCGCAACTGCTCGATCTGGCCCAGCACCACGGTCAATAAATTATTGAAGTCATGGGCAATGCCGGCGGCGAGGGTGCCGACGGCCTGAAGATGCTGAGCCTGCATCAACTGCCGGCGCAGCGAACGCTCGCGGCTCAAGTCGAGCAGCACCGAGCGGCCGCCGATAAAACGGCGGCGGGCGTCGTAGATGCCGTCCACGCGGTTTAGCACGATATAGCGGCGGCCGGTGCGGGAGACCAATTCGATTTCCACCGGCTCGATGGCGCCGCCGGCCTGCAAGGCGGCCATGCCCTTGCGCCAGTCGGGCAGCGCGGCGATGGATTCGGGAGTGCAGAAATCGCGGATCGAGCGGCCCAGCACCTGAGCGCGCGGCAGCTCCAGCATATCGAGGCCGCTCTGGTTGATTTCCACGATTTGATTGGCAGGGTTGAAGATGTAGTACGGGCTGGGCATGAACTCGAACAGATCGTTGAAAAAATCCCGCTGCTCATCGAGCACCACCAGCACCATGGCCAGGCCGCAGAGAATTTTACAGACCAGGGTTTCCGCGTCAATCAGGCTGCCCGAGAGCAGGCCGAAACGGGTCATCAAATCGGGCAACAGGCCGATGCCGAAGGCCCAGCCCAGCATGCCGGCGGCCAGAATGCCGCGGCTCAGCCCGGTGCGCCAGGGCAGCCTCAGGGCGGCCAGACCCCCGGCGGTGAGCATGAAGCCCAGCCCGGCCAGCAGCAGGAAACCGTGCCAATCGGGCGCGAGCAGGATCCAGGCCGCCATGGCCAGGGCCCAGACGCGCAGGACCCATCCCAGACGGGGCCAGACCAGATTGACGGCCCAGTCACAGAAAGCCCAGAAGGCGGCCACCAACAGCAGGTTGGCCAGGGCATTGGTGAGCGGACGGGCGAGATAAGCGCGGGCGGCGGCCTGGAAGCTGAAGTGCGCCGTCATCAGCATCCAGGCAATAAGCCACTGCTTTTGCGGCACCCCGGTCATGGCGCGGCGCGGCAGCCGCCACAGGATGACGGCAATGGCCGCGCTGGCGAGCGCGCCGACGAGCGCGATGCCGATGTGCAGCTCCAGATGCGGATTCAGAAGCAAGGCAGACATCATCATTCGATCATGCCTGGATCGCGGTATCACTGGTTTCCGGGGCCGGCGCGTCCGGCGTGCGGAAGAAGCGGTAATAAAGATATATATTCAATACCATAATCGCGCCATAAAGGAAAAAGGGCACTTCCAGGTCGAGATCGAACATGTAGCCGGTGAAGGCAATGGCGCCCGAGGACGCCGCCAGGCGCGCCACCTGGTTGAGGCCGAGGGCGCGGCCCAACTCATCGGCCCCGACCCGTTCGCTGAGCGCGGTCTGCTGCACCGGCAAGGCCATGACGCGCAGGGCCGGAGTGAGGAAATAAATGGCCAGGGCGAGCGGCAGCCAACGTTCGAGCGGCAAAATCATGAGCAGAAGCGCGCCCAGGCCGCGGGTGACGGCGATGCTATGGACAAAGCCAAACCAGCGCTCGAGCAGCGGCGCGGCCAAAATCGCCAAGGAACCCAGGCTGCCGCTGATAAAGCCGTAGATGGCCATCTGCGGCCGCGCCACATGAAACACGAGAACAAAAAACGGGATGAGGAACGGCGTGATCAAGCCCTGGGTAAAGCCATTCAAAGCGCCGGTGAGGGAAAATTTGCCAATCACCTTGCGGCTGGCCAGCTTGCGCGGATCAGGCCGGTAGCGAGGCAGGCGCAGAGGCAGCAAGGCGAGCAGGCCCACGGAAGAGATGATCGTGGCCGCGAGAAACATCTGGGGCACGGAAAACAACCGCCCCAACAAGGCGCCGAAGGCGGCGAAGATGCCGCTGATGAAAGTAAAAAGCGAAAAATAAAAGGTGCGTTTTTCCAGATGAGTCAGATCGGCGACGGCGGCGCTCTGGATGGGCTGGGCCGCGCCGCCCACCCCGCCGCCCATGAGCGAGCCGGTGGCGGAAAAACCCCCCAGGATCGAGGCCACATACAAGCCCGGCAGCGGATGGGCCAGGCGCAGCGAGAGCAGCACGCAGCCGGCGCTGACGGGCAGGAGCACACCCACCAGGACCATGGTCGGCTTGCGTCCCCAGACATCGGCCAGATAGCCGAAGCCTAAGCCCAGCGCGGCGGTGCCGATGCCGGCGACGGCGTAGAGCAGGCCCAGCGTCCAGGCGCCGTAATGGAGGGTGCGCAGGACGAGGTAAGGAAAACCCAGCATGATCATGCCGGCCGCCAGACTGCGGGAAACCCGGAACCAACCTATGGCCCACAGCGAACGCCGGCTGTCATTCATACATATAGGATAAGGTGCTCATGCAGGCAAAATGAACGAAGCGATCAGCTTCGCGACACTGCGCTCCACCCCACTCCGCGAAGTCCCTTAAAATGGACAACCCCTGACCGATCAGCTTCGCAGCGCAGTCAACCCTTCCCGAGTCCCGGCCCATGCAAAGCGATCAAGGGCGGGGGGAACGGGTTTCTTTTTCGGGCAGGAAGATGGAATAGAGCCGGCCGGGACGACCGCCGGAGCCGAAGCGCAGGCGCAGGCGGCCGAGGTTTTTTTCAACTAACTGGCGGCTGAGCCACAAATGCAGGCTGGAGGAGGCATCGGGAGCCAGCATGGGGCCGGAGCCGAAGGCGGCGCGATACTGGGCGCCCGACATGGCGGGGGCGGTGTCGGCGATGAGAATGCGGACACCGCGGCGCTGCAGGTCATGCCAATCGCGGGAGGGACTGAGGCGCAGGATCAGCCGTCCGTCTTCGGGCAACGCCTCCAGCTCGGTAAAAAAAATGTTGATGAGAGCCTGCATGATCTCATCGGCGACGCCCCAGCAGGCCAGACCATCGGCGAAGCGTTTTTCAATATGCACCCGTTTGGCGAGGAGCCGGGACGAGAACAGGCTATAGGCGCGCTCGATCAGCTCGGCGGCGCGAAACTCGCCGGGCGGGCTGCCCAGGCTGCCGGCCTGCAGCAGTTCCCGGCTGATGCGGGTGAGCTGCTGGAGCTCGCGATCGGCCATATTCAGGTAATTGAGCGATCTGGCCGCAGCGGGATCGGCGCCGGCCCGGGAGGAGAGCGCATCGCGAAGCAGAAACAGGGCCTGGGTGAGAGACTGCAGGGGGTTGTTGATTTCGTGGGCGAGGATGGAGGAAAAGCGGCTGGCGGCGCTGAGCTGTTCATTGGCCTTCAGCGTAACCATGGCCTGCTCGCGCTCGGTGACATTCTCAAAGGCCGCGAGCAGCAGCGGAGCGGCGCCGGGATAAGGAATCAGACTGCCGAGGTTGAGCATCAGCTCGCGGCGGCCGAATTCGGGAATTTCGTGCTCGATCAGGAAATCGGAGATGATGACTTCATGGCGCAGCGCCTGCTGCAGGGCTTCGCGCAGGCGGCTGACGTTCCAGCGGCCGCCGATCCGCCACAAGGGAGTGCCGACGGTGTTTTCCGGCTTGATGGCGAAGAGCCGGGCGGAGGCGGCGTTGGCGGTAATCACCCTGAACTCGTGATCGAGCACAACCAGCGGCTCGCGCACGGCGGCGGCGACGGCCTGGATCAGATTATGGGTTTCCTGGCGGCGATCGCGGTCGCGCTTGAGCAGATGGATATGGAGCAGGGCCAGCACCACGCCCTCGATGCGGCTGTCGGCGGTGCGGTAAGGATACAGGCGCAGCAGATACCAATGGCCGCCGGCATCCTGCACTTCAAGCTCATGCGATTCGCCGCCGGCAATCACGCGCGCGGCCCAGGTTTCGAGTTCGGGGGCCTGGATGGCGGGGCGCAGATCGGTGATGCGGCGGCCGATGTCGGCGGCAATGAGCCGGAAAACCTGCTGGGCGGCGGCGGTGGCGCGGCGGATACGCAGCTCGCGGTCGAGCATGACGATGGGAATGCCAACGGTGGCGATCAAATTGTTGAGGTCGTCATAGATCTGATGCAGATCGGCATTGCGATGGCTGAGCTCTTCGTTGACGGTATTGAGCTCTTCATTAGCGGACTGCAATTCTTCCCGGGAAGTTTCC
>JAKATS010000377.1 GCA_021818645.1 Acidobacteriota bacterium
CCGATCTGAAGTGCACTGCACGGCAAAATGCCTGCTCGGCGAACCACCGCTCCGCGCCCGCGGCCATAGCTTTCATACTTCTCTGGCCGAATTTGAAAGCGATTCGGCGGCCTTCCCCCTGCAAGCCATTTCGCCTGCGGGAGAAACCTGCGGTGAAGGCTACGCCATCGGCTCGCACATTCTTGCCAGCTATATTCATCTGCATTTTCTTTCCCAGCCGAAGTTGGCCGAAAACCTGATGCGCGCTGCCCGGAATTTTCGCCAGTCTTTGCCTTCCACCCAGGAGCTTGAGCCATGAAGGCGCGCGCGCTCATGATTCAGGGCACCGCTTCGCACGTCGGCAAATCCCTGCTCTGCGCCGCGCTGTGCCGCATCTTCGCCCGCGCCGGCCGGCGCGTGGCGCCCTTCAAGGCGCAGAATATGTCGCTCAATGCCGTGCCCGCGCCGGGCGGGGAAATGGGCGCCGCGCAGGCCCTGCAGGCCCGCGCCTGTTATCTGGAGCCCCGGGTGGAGATGAATCCCGTGCTGCTCAAGCCGGCCGGTCCTGAAGGCTGCCATCGCATCCTGCTAGGCCGGCCCGCCGGGCGCCTCGCCTATGCCTCGCCCGCCGGAGCCGAGGCCGAAACCATCGCGGCGATCCGCGCCGCTTACGCGCAACTGAGCGCCGAATATGAATTGCTGCTGATCGAAGGCGCCGGCAGCCCGGCCGAAATCAACCGCCTCGATCGCGATCCGGCCAATATGTGGATGGCGCGCGAGGCCGACGCCCGCGTGATCCTGCTGGGCGACATTGATTGCGGCGGTGTCTTTGCAGCGCTGCTGGGCACCTGGATGCTGGCGCCGGAGGCCGAGCGCATCCGCGGTTTTATCATCAACAAAATGCGCGGCGACCCGCGCGGGCTCGCTTCCGGAACGGCGGCGCTGCAGCGCAAAACCGGCGTCCCCACGCTGGGAATCATTCCCTGGGCCGATCCCGGCCTGCCCGAAGAAGACGCGGCGGCCTTGAGCCGATCTGCCGCAGGCCCGGCCGCGGAGGGCAGCCTGCGCATTCTCGTCGTGCGGCTGCCCCACATCGCCAACTTTACCGATTTTGACGCTCTCGCCCGCGAGCCGGGCGTGCATCTGGAATATGCCTTCACCGCCGCCGCCCTGCGCCGCGCCGATGTCATCATTCTTCCCGGAACCCGCTCGACCGTTGCCGACTTGCAGGCCCTGCGCGCCGCCGCGCTCGATTGCGAGCTGCTGGAGGCCGCGGCGCAGGGCAAACCCATCCTGGGGGTCTGCGGCGGCTATCAGATGCTGGGCCGCGAAATCCACGATCCCGACAGCATTGAATCTTCCCAGCCCATGATGCCGGGGCTGAATCTATTGCCGGTGACCACCCATTTCCAGGCCGACAAAAATCTTGGTCCGGTATCCGGCTGCGATGCCGCCGGTCGGTTTCCCGTGGCCGGATATTTCATGCAGCATGGCCGGGTCATTGCGGACCCCGGCCATGCGCCCTGGATGCGCCTCGAAAATTCTCTGCCGGAAGGCTGTCAGGCCGGCCGGATCGCGGGCACCAGCCTGCATGAGGTGCTCAACGGGGAAGCCGGGCTGGCTGCATTCCGCCGCGCTCTGCTGGCCGAATGGCGCACCGCTTGCGGAAAACCCGCGCCCGCGCAGGACGCTGCGGACGCCTTATCCCTCGACCAGCGCCTCGATGCCTGGGCCGATCATGTGCGCCGCCATCTGGATATGGAAGCGATCGGAAATCTCATCCACCAGCCATGACGGTTCATGATCAGGCGAGGCGCGCAACCGGCGCTTCCACAGGCAAGGGGCTGTGCCGCCCGGATTAAAATCCCAGCAGCGTGTGCAGCTTCTTCTTCCAGAACTGTTCCCGCGCCGCCGGCATCAGCCGCATCGGTCCCATGCGCACGCCCAGCTCCATGGTGCGCAGCGGCCGTGCGCGGAAGCGCGGCCAATGCGGCAGCCGTCCCCGGTTGGGATTGCCGTTCCTGGCGAAATCGGTCCAGTAGGCGGACATTTCCCGCGCGATTTTGCGGTCTCTGGGCTGCCAGGGCCGGCGCATGACCTGCAGATTGTCAAAAACGTAGGGCAGCTCCGAGGAATGAAATACGCCATATTCCGGGTGCTGCGGCCAGGGCAGGCGATGATCGAAGTAATAGGTATAAACCGCGGGACTATAGCGCAACTGCCGCCGGGCCCAGAGCGCCAGCGACATTTTGGCGCGGTCGCGCCGGGCCTGGAGCAGGGCCCGATGCGCCTGGCGCGCATTGCGGGCCGGATACAGCCGCCGGCAGGCTGCCGCCTGCGCGCCGCACAGCCAGCGCAACCCGCGCCGGTATTGGCTCATTGTGAAAGGCGGCGGGGGCGCGGTGCCGTAATAGCCGATGCCTATATCGTCGGCCACCATGCCGTTGATCACGCGCGCCTGGGGATCAGGAGCCGGACCCGCCGGCAAAACCCAGCCGTCGGTGATGGGCGCGAACCCGATGGGAGAATGACCTTGCTGGATTTTTGCCGCCGGCAGCGCCCGCAAGGCCTTCAAGGAGGATGCGCCCAGCGAAGCGGCAAATTTTTCTCCCGCCGCGCAGGCGGCGGCCAGCTTTTCACGCGCCGTCATCATTGCAGGGAAGGGGAGCGTTCCCGGCCCGCTCATGATGATGGCCCGGCGGAACAAGCCACGCGC
Source organism: Acidobacteriota bacterium (assembly GCA_021818645.1). GTDB lineage: Bacteria > Acidobacteriota > Terriglobia > Terriglobales > SCQP01 > JAKAZV01. Next base: position 2,696 of record JAKATS010000377.1, read on the forward strand.
CAGCGGCGATTGCATCAGCAGCCAGACGCTCGAAGCGCCCGCCGACTGGCCGAAGATGGTGATGTTGCCCGCATCGCCGCCAAAGTTCGCGATATTGCGCCGGACCCAGCGCAGCGCCGCGATCTGGTCCAGCAGTCCGTAATTGCCCGCGCTGTGATGCCGCGATTCCCTCACCAGACCGGGATAGGCCAGAAAGCCGAACGGCCCCACCCGATAGTTGAAGTTCACAACCACCACGCCCCGCCGGGCCAGATGTTTCCCGTTATAGATCGCCACGCTGCCCGCGCCCGACGTATATCCGCCGCCGTAGATGAAGACCATCACCGGCAGCCGCTCTCCCGCGCGCGCCGGGGTCCAAAGGTTCAAGTACAGGCAGTTTTCGCTCGCGGGCAGTTGCGAATTGAAAGCCCGCGTCCACGGCCCCAGGCGTGGCAGCGGTGCGGATTGATAGCAGGGCGCGCCAAAGTTCCGCGCCGCCCGGACGCCTTTCCAGGGCCGCGCCGGTTGTGGCGGACGCCAGCGCAAGGGTCCCACCGGCGGCCGCGCGAACGGTATTCCGGCAAAAAAACGAATGCCTTGCCCCAGCCGTTTGCCCGCAACCAGCCCGCCCGTCGTTGCCACCGGGCGGGTGACTGACTGGGCCACGCCCATGACACCCAGGCCCAGGCATAATCCGCCCAGGCAGCCCAGAGCAGAAACAACCCGGGTTCGGGGTTTCCGCATCCAACTCGCACACCCCGGCAGCGCCGGGGATGAGGAAAGGGGGACTATGTTTATCATCTGGTGGATTATAGTCGGTCTCATTGCAGGTTGGGCTACCGGAAAAATCATGCGGGGCTCGGGCTATGGTCCGCTGATGGATATAGTCGTCGGCATCATCGGGGCCGTGATTGGCGGTTGGATCATGCGCGCACTCGGCGGACCCTCCGCCGGCGGCCTTATTTACACCATCCTGGTCGCGATACTGGGAGGCATTATCCTGACCGTCATTGTACGCGCCTTTTCCGGCAGCCGGGGGAAGCCCAGCTCGTCGTTATGAAGCCTGGCGCCGGTTGGCGAATCCCTTCCGCCCGAAGCTGATGAGGTGAGGCGGACAGGGACCAAATCGTTTACCAGAAATGATAATAACCTTCCCGCTCCAGCAGCTCGCCTTCGGCGCCGAATAAATCGCGCATCCGCGCCTGCGTGAGCATGGCGTGCCGGGGACCGTCGCCGGCGATTCTACCTTTTCGCAGCAGGATCACCCGTTCGATTTCCGGAATAATATCGGGCAAATGATGCGTCACCAGCACCAGACCCACGCCCTGCCGCGCCAGCCGCCGCAGGATGGCTCGCAATTCATGCTGCGCGCGCAGATCCAGGCTGTTGCTCGGCTCATCCAGCAGCAGCGTTCCGGGCTGGTGGGCCAGCGCCCGGGCCAGAAGAATGCGCCGGGAT
>JAKATS010000049.1 GCA_021818645.1 Acidobacteriota bacterium
GCATCAGCGCGGCCCAGGTGAAAACCGGCTATGACGGGATGCCGCGGATGGAAGCGATTCATCATGGCCTGGAACTTTCGCAATACCAAAAAGGCAATGGCGCGCGGGAGTATCTGGTGTTTTTAGGGCGCATTGCGCCGATCAAAGGGGTTGAAGAGGCCATGGATGCCGCCCGGCTGAGTGGAATTCCACTGCTGCTGGCAGGTGAAATTCAACCCATTTTCCAGGACTACTGGGAAACCCGGATTCGCCCGCGGGTGGATGGGCGCGAGATTCAATATATCGGGGAGCTGGATTTGAAGGGCAAGAATGAGGTTCTGGGGCAGGCGCGGGCGCTGCTGTTTCCCATTTTATGGGAAGAACCTTTTGGACTGGTGATGATTGAAGCGATGGCCTGCGGCGCGCCGGTGCTGGCCTTTGCCCGCGGCTCGGCGCCGGAGGTGGTGAGGCCGGGAATTTCGGGCTGGCTGTGCGACACGGTGGAAGAAATGGCTCGCCGGGCCCAGGGACCGCTGCCCGATGCGGCGAGCTGCCGCCGCTGGGTCGAGGAACACTTTGACTATCGGCAAATGGCCCGCCGCTATGCGGCCCTCTATGCCCGGCAACTGGGGCAACGCAAATTCTCCGCGGACGGCGCCGCCCCGCCGCCGCATCCGGCCAGTGCGGCCAGCCCTGCAGCCGCCTGAGCCGGTCTTTCATGCCTCCTCCAGCCACATTGCCGGTTACCCATGCGGCTGAGCCGGGTGAATTCCAGCCTGAACCGCGCCGCGTCAACAATCTCACTCTGCTGGACGGGAAAGTTTTTCTGGCCACCACGCTGGCCGGCGATATCACGCCGCCGGGAGCTCCAGATGTGGGATTGTTTTTTCAGGACACGCGCTTTTTAAGCCACTATGAACTGCGCGTGAATCAGCATCGCGCGGTAGTGCTCTCGGCCAGCGTGCGCGCCAATCAACTGGCGCAGATCGAGCTGACCACCCCTGCCGCGATCAACCGCAACTCGTTTGAACTGCCGGAAAATACCGTGCATATCCGCCGCGAGCAGGTGCTGGACGACGGTTTGTTCGACCGGCTGCGGCTGGAAAATTACCATCTCCAGCCCGTGGAACTGGAACTGGAGCTGCGGTTCGCCGCTGATTTCGCCGACGTATTTGAGGTGCGCGGACTGCGGCGCGAGCGCCGCGGCCTCTATGCTACTCCGCAAAGTTCGGCTTCATCCGTTGTGTTTCGTTATCACGGCCTGGATCAGCTTGATCGCCGGACGGTAGTCGAATTCGCGCCTGCGCCGGATGAACTCACACCCCGCCGGGCCTGTTTTCGGGTGAAACTTCTGCCCCGGCAAGCCTGGGTGCTGGAAGTGCGGATCGCGCCGCTGGCCGGCAATGACCCGCCGCGGTCCCAGCGGCAGAGGTTTGACGCCGTGGCCAAAACCCGGCAGAGCGCGTTTCAGGCCTGGAGCCGGCAGGCCACGGTCTTTGAGTCGTCCGACGATGTGTTCAATACCTGCCTGGCCACTTCTGCCAGCGATTTTTATGCTTTACGGATACCCTTCGGCGATGGCGCGGCGGTCCGCGGCCATGCCATTGCCGCCGGCATTCCCTGGTTTGCCACGCCGTTTGGCCGCGATTCGCTGATCGCCAGCCTGCAGACGCTGCCGCTCGATCCCGCGCTGGCGGCCGATACCTTGCGCTATTTGGCCAGCTATCAAGGCAAGAAGCTTGATCCGCGTCGGGACGAAGCGCCGGGAAAAATTCTGCACGAAATGCGCGATGGGGAAATGACACGGGCCGGGGAAATGCCGTTCGATCCCTATTACGGCTCGATTGACAGTACGCCGCTGTTTCTCGTCGCGCTGAGCGAATGGTATCAATGGACCGGCGATCGTCAGCTTCTGCATGAACTGATGCCGGCCGGACGCCAGGCGCTGCAATGGATGGAAACCTATGGCGATACGGACGGCGATGGGTTTCTGGATTACCAAAGGCAGTCCGAGCGAGGATTGGCCAACCAGGGCTGGAAAGATTCCTGGGACGCAATCTTGTATCGCGACGGCGTTCTGGCGGCCGCGCCGGTGGCGCTGTGCGAAGTGCAGGGCTATGCCTACGACGCCCGCTACCGCTGGGCCCGTCTGCTGCGGCTTATTGGCGAAACCGCCGAAGCAGCTCGGGTTGAGCTGGAGGCCCAAAAGCTGGCGGAAAAATTTGAACGGACATTCTGGCTGCCGGAGGAAAATTTTTATGCACTGGCGCTGGCCGGCCGGAACCGGGAGAAAACAAACATCCCTGGCCAAAGCACGAAATATAATGCGGCCGGAGAGCGGCAACCCGTCGCAGTGATTACCTCCAACCCCGGCCATTTGCTCTGGAGCCGGATTGTGGCGCCGGAGCGGGCGGCACTGGTTGCCCAGCGCCTGATGCGCGAAGATATGTTCAGCGGCTGGGGCGTGCGAACGCTGGCCGCTTCCGAGCCGGTCTTTAACCCTTTAAGCTATCACCGGGGATCGGTCTGGCCTCACGATAACGCACTGCTCGGGCTGGGCATGGCGCTGTACGGGCATAGTGACGCCTGCGAGCGGATTTTCACCGGGCTGTACCAGGCCGCCGCGCATTTTCGCGATCTGCGATTGCCGGAGTTGTTTGTGGGAGTGGAGCGGCGCGACTGGGACGCGCCGGTTTATTACCCAGTGGCGTGTTCACCGCAGGCCTGGGCCTCGGGCGCGTGGTTCATGCTATTGCAGGGCATGCTTGGACTGCGGCCGAATGCGCCCCAGCGCGAGTTGCATATTTTCAATCCCCGCCTGCCCGCCTGGCTCGATTGGCTGCGGCTGCGGAATCTGCGCATTGGCGCCTCGCAAGTAAGTCTGGAATTCAGCCGGCACGGTGACCGGACATTTTGCAATGTGATCGAGGTGCAGGGAGAAGCGCTGATGATATCCGTAGATTTCCGGTGATGGATAAGCGAAACAAGAAATACAAAATCCCATATTTTGAATTGCCGCGACAGACGAAATATACAAAATGGAATTTGGCTGCGATAAATCAGCGCGTTTATTTGCCTATATAGCTGAAATATAAAGAGTTATTTTATAAATCCACTTTGGCTGGAAAAGTGCCCATACATTCGTTTAAGTTTTCATGACTGATTCGTCCATGAGTGACGAAATCTTGCCCAAGTTTCAGGCAGAGCAAACTCAACTGATTCGTTTGAGTACAAATCTGAGATAAAAGTTCGCCGAGGACAATGAATTTTATGAAAATTCGTCAAATTCTTTTCGCGGTTTTTGCGATCACGGGCCTGGCGGCCGCATTGCTGGCGCAGTCATTTACCACCGGCGCCGTGGGCGGCGCGGTGACCGATCCATCGGGCGCAGCCGTACCGGGCGCCACGGTAACCCTGTTGAGCCTGACCCAGGGCACGACGGCGACCCGCACCACCGACACCCAGGGCCGATATACTTTTCCGCTGCTGGCGCCGGGCCGGTATAAGATCACGGTGACGGCCAAAGGCTTCAAAACCACGGCGCGGATTGTGAATGTCGTGCTCGACGGCACCACGTCGGCGCCCTTCAGACTGGAACTCGGCTCCGCGACTCAAGTGGTGAACGTCACCAGCAGCACTCCGTTACTGCAAACCGCTTCCGCGAACGTTTCCACGCATTTTACCGAGGAGCAGATTCAGAACCTGCCCAATCCCGGCAACGACATCACGGATATCGCGCAGACTTCACCCGGAGCGGTGATGAACACGCAGGGTGGATATGGAAACTTTTCGACTTATGGACTGCCGGCGACTTCCAATTTGTTCACGCTCGATGGCCAGAACGACAACGATCCGTTTTTGAACCTGAATAACTCCGGCGCCACCAACCTGACCCTGGGGCAAAACGAGATTGCCTCGGTCACCGTCACCAACAATGGATATTCGGGGCAATACGGGCAGCTGGCCGGCGCGACGGTCAATTATGTGACCAAGTCCGGCGGGAATCAATTTCATGGCGACGCCACCTGGGAATGGAACGGCCGGGCCATGAACGCCAACGACTACTTTAATAACGCGGCGGGCGTCAAGCGGCCTTTTGACAACGCCAATCAGTGGGGCGCGGACATCGGCGGGCCGATTTTCCACAAC
>JAKATS010000286.1 GCA_021818645.1 Acidobacteriota bacterium
TCGGGTTGTGCGGAATGAATCTATTCTCGCTTATTCAGCTCCGCAGCACGCTTATTGCATAAAACAACCCCGCGCCGAGCAGCGCCAGCACCACCAGCAGCGTAGCCGCGCTCAGCCCGCGGCTGGCGCGCACTTCGCCAATCACCTGGCGGTCATTGACCAGCAGATACAGAAACAGCAGCGCCGGCGGCATGGCCAGCACCGCGATCACATTGACGATCAAGACCATGGTCTCGAGCGGCATGCCGGGTATCAGAACAATTGCGGCGGCCACCGCCGCGCCGGCCAGCAAAACCCCATAAAAAGTGCCGCCTTCGCGAAACGGCTGGTTCAGGCTATGCGGACGCCGCAGCACTTCCCCCAGCGCGTAGGCCGAAGAGGTGGCAATGGCGATGGCGGCCAGCAGTCCGGCATCAAAAATCGCGAAGGCGAACAGGCCCGCGCCCCAGCCGCCCAGCGTGGGCCGCAGCGCCTGGGCGAACTGCGCGGCCTGAAAATGCGCCACCGGCATGGGATGTGCGCGCAGCGGAGCGGTAATGATGACGGTGGCGCAGGCGGCCAGCGCGGCCAGAACCGCGCCCAGCAGGGTGTCAAATTTTCCCAGCCCGATATCCGGCGGCGTCAGCCCCTTATCCACCACCGCGCCTTGCTGAAAAAACAGCATCCAGGGCGTGACCGTGGCGCCGATATCGGCCACCAGAATCAGCCAGGTCTGATTGTCCCAGCGGCCGGGCATGGGCTGCCAGCTCAGCATGGCGTGTCCCACCGCGCCCCAGTGGGGATGGCTGAAAATGGCGATGGGGATAAACAGCAGATTGCCTGCGGCCAGCATCAGCGAAAGCCGCTCCCAGGTCCAATATCGCCCGGTCATGACCACGCCGGCCAGCACCAGAAACGCGCCGCCCACGGCGATGACGGGAGAAATGCCAAAGTAGCCCAGGCCGGCGCGCACGCCGATGAATTCGGCGATCAGGGTCAGAAAATTTCCCACTAGCAGATCGCCGATGGCGAACCAGCCCCAGAACGGTCCGAAGCGGTCAAAGATCAGCTCCGCATGTCCGCGATGGCAGGCGGCGCCCAGGCGCACCGTCATCTCCTGCACCACAAAGGCCATCACAAAGGTGAGAACGATGAAGGGGAGAAAAAACCCGATGCCGAATTGTGCCCCGGTGGCGGAATAGGCCAGCATGCTGGGCGCGTCGTTTTCCCCCAGCATGACCAGAATGCCCGGCCCGATCAGCAGCCACAACAGCCACAGTCGGTTCCAGCCGCCCCGTCCGCCTCGCGCCCGCAGCACGCGCAGGCGGTCAAAGGCGCGGTCGCGGTCTTCATGCGTAATCGCCGGCACGGGCCCGGAAGTCGTGGGCTGCATGTTTCTATCATATCGGGACGCAGTCAGCTTCAAATCGCGGGTCGGAGTCTAGGCTTACAACTTGAATAATTGATCCAGCTTCTTGCGCGCGTCCGCGCTGGCGTCCCCGCGCGGAGCCGCCGCCCCCGCCCCCGCCAGCGGCGAAAAATAATCGCAATAGTTGTTGCGGTCTTTGGCGCGTACCCATTCCGCCTAGGTTTCGCGGCATTCGTTGTTGCGGGTGGGGTCGAAATGCCGGCAGGCGCGGCAGACATGCAGGTCCGCGTCACAGCCGGGGCAGACGGCGCGCGTGGCGATTTTTTCACCCGCCCGCAGGCCCATCTCCCGTCCGCATTTCCAGCAGTTCATCCTCTTACTTTAAATCGGATTTGGTGATCCATGACCCCGGCGGATTTGCCCTTCGTCATTCGGCGCAGGCATTCCTCCAGCCGCGCCGGCAGGGCGGTCTCCTCCCTGGGCCAGTCCAGCCAATCGCCGATGCGGCGTGTGCGCCGCATCCAGCGCAGCAGAAGCGCGGCATGGTCGGCGCGCTGGCCGGCGGCGGGCGCGGGCAGCGCGCCCAGCCGGGATAGCGCGTCCGCCAAATCCTGCGCGTCGGCCTCGGCCGCCACCGTGAGGGGTCCGCGCAGCCCCGCATCCTGCCAAAGAAATAGCTGGCCGGTGCCGGGTTGATCCGCCGGGCCGGGCAGCGCCAGCACGGCCCGCGCCGCGGCCGTGGCGGCAACTGCGGGCAGGCTGCGTAATTGCTTCTGCAGCCGCTGCCAGCGCTGGTGGAGCGCCGCCGCGCGCTCAAAGTCGCAGGCCTGGCTGCAGGCCTCGCGCTCCCGGCTCAATTGCTCAAGCAGCGTAGCGCCGCGGCTGGCCAGATTTTCCCGCATGCGCATGACCAGCCCGGCATAGTCTTCGCGGCTGCAGCCGAAGTTGCAGGGCGCGGGGCAGAGCTTGACTTCGGAAAAAACGCAGCCGGGAAAACTCGCATCCGGGTGCAGATCCGGCTGGCAGCGGCGCAGATGAATTTCATCCAGCCAGGCTTCGGCCAGCCGTCGCGCCCGTGCCGGCGAGGGCAGCGGGCCAAACAGCAGCGGCTGTACTCGCCCGGCGGAGCGGTGCATCCTGCGAGTCAGGGTCAGCCGCGGAAATTCATTTTCCTGGGTGAGCTTCAGATAGACCGGCCGGCGCAGGCGCAGCCGTCGGCGGTAATCGCCGGGAAATTCGCGGCGCAGGTTTTGATACAGCAGCCATTGGGCTTCCCAGCCGCTGTTGGCCAGTTGGTATTCCACCCCTGCCGCCTGGGCCCGCAGATCAACCGGGCGCTGCCGCCCGCTGGGTGCCTCCGTCGCCGGCGCCAGGTATCGTTCCAGCCGGCGGCGCAGATCCGCGGTCTGGCCCATCAGCGGCTCGCCCGCATGCAGGCGCAGCGTATATACGGCGCGCGCTTCCGGCAGGCGCTGCAGCCACTCCGTATCCTGCGGATCATAGTCCAGCCGCGGCATAGCTCAAATGTAGTACGCAAAACCTTTGGATGTGTATGCCGTCCTGGCCCGCAATGTGCGATAAAATGACCGGTGAAGGCAATGCTCCCTATGAACCTTCAGTCTCTTCGCCGCGGCATCTTGCTGTGCATCTGTGCGCCGGTGCTGGCCTGGGGTTTTCAGGCCGGCAACCGCATCATCCACGACAAGATCAAGTCCGATTTACAAAAGCATAAAGCGCTGGCCAAAATCTCGGTCACCGTGGATCAACAGGAAGTCGTGCTCACCGGAACCGTGGACACGGTCAAGCTGGTGAAGCAGGCTGGCCGGATTGCGCGCATGGACGCGCCCGGCATGCGGCTGTTGAACTATATCGCCGTCCGCAGAAAACATTCCCATTCCTGATCGGGCAGCTGCTCCTGCGTCGCTAAAGCGGCTGCGGTCGGTTCGCGGGGGCCCGCGCCGGGCATTCGTTCCGCATCCGCGTGATAAACTGAGTGAGGACATTAGTCTGGCGCCCTTCCGGGTTTCATCATTAATGTATAGTTCTTTTCCCGCAAGCAGGTAATATATCCATGTTCTGGCTCTGGGCGACCCTCTACGTTCTGTTCTTTTTTCAGATCTCCGCGATTTTCACCACTGTATATCTGCATCGCGCCGCTACCCACAAGGCGCTGACGCTGAATCCGGTGGTGGAGCTGCTGATGCGCGCCGAGCTGTGGCTCTACACCGGCATCGTCACCCGCGAATGGGTCGCGGTGCACCGCAAGCACCATCATTTCACCGACGTTCCCGGCGACCCGCACAGCCCCTATATCGAAGGCCTGTGGGAAATCATCATCGGCAATCCCTGGTATTACAAGCGGGAAGCCGGGCATAAGGAAACCATCGAGCGTTACGCCAAAGATATTCCCCGGCGCTGGTATGACCGCCTGTTTCTCGATAATGGCTTGTTGGGCATTGTGCTGGGCCTGGGCTTGACCATGGGTTTTGTGCGCTGGCTCAATCCGGGCCATGCCTGGTGGTACGCGCCGGCGCTGGGGCTGGGCCTGTATCTGGCGCAGGGCATTTTATATATCCTGGCCAACGCCTTGATCAACGGCGCCTGCCACGCCCTGGGTTATAAAAACTTCAGCAATACCGCCACCAACCTGCGCTGGGTGGCCTGGCTGTCCGCCGGCGAAGGCCTGCACAACAATCATCATCAGTTTCCCAGCGCCGGCAAGCTGAGCATGCGCAAAACGGAAGTGGATCTGGG
>JAKATS010000198.1 GCA_021818645.1 Acidobacteriota bacterium
GCCCGGCTCTGCGACCGCCGCCTGGAAGAGTTTTTCCATGTTTTCCGCCGGCCGGATCACCGGCGGCATGCCGTTTTTGAAGCAGTTGTTATAAAAAATATCGGCAAAGGAAGGCGCAATGATGCACAGGATGCCGAAATCTTTCAGCGCCCAGGGGGCATGTTCGCGTGAGCTGCCGCAGCCGAAGTTTTCCCGGGCCAGAAGGATTCCGGCTTTTTGATAGAGCGGCCGGTTGAGCACAAAGTCCGGATTGGGCCGTCCATCCGGCAGGCGGCGCCAATCGTAGAACAGGCCCGCCGCCAGCCCCGAGCGCACGATGCTTTTCAGAAACTGTTTGGGAATGATCTGATCGGTATCCACGTTGGGCCGGTCGAGCGGCGCCGCCACGGCGGTCATTGAATGAAAGGGTTTCATCTTGAATCCTGTGCTGCAATGAAAAAGGCAGCAGCGCCGTTTAATCCTTCGCCTTCCAGGCGCGAATATCCACAAAATGACCGCTCAAAGCGGCCGCGGCAGCCATTTCCGGGCTGACGAGATGAGTCCGGCCGCCCTGGCCCTGGCGGCCTTCAAAGTTGCGGTTGCTGGTGGAGGCGCAGCGCTCGCCCGGCTGCAGAATGTCAGGGTTCATGCCCAGACACATGCTGCAGCCCGATTCGCGCCATTCAAAGCCGGCGTCGCGGAAAACAGCGTCCAGGCCGCGGGCTTCCGCCTCGCGTTTGACCTGCCGCGAGCCCGGCACCACCATGGCGCGCACGCCGCGGGCGACTTTCTGGCCCCGCACGATGCGCGCGGCAGCTTCCAGATCGCTCAGCCGCGAGTTGGTGCAGGAGCCGATGAATACCCGGTCCAGCGCCAGTTCGCGGATGGGAACCCCGGGTTTCAGCCCCATATATTCCAGCGCCAGTTCGGCTGAATGCCGCGCCACCGGGTCGGCAAACGAGCGCGGGTCGGGTACGGCGCCATCCACCGCAACCACCATGCCCGGGCTGGTGCCCCAGGTCACCTGCGGCGCCACCTGCGCGGCCTCGAGGATCACGCTGTGATCGTAGGGCGCGCCGGCATCGCTGGGCAGCCCGCGCCATTGCCGCACCGCCGCATCCCAGGCCGCGCCCTGGGGCGCGTGCCGGCGTCCGCGCAGATATGCGTACGTGGTTTCGTCGGGGGCAATCATGCCCGCCCGCGCGCCGGCTTCAATGGACATGTTGCATACCGTCATGCGCTCTTCCATGGTCAGCGCCCGGATCGCATCGCCGGTATATTCGACCGCATATCCCGTCGCCCCGCCAGTGCCGATCTGCCCAATCACATACAAAATCAAATCCTTGGCCGTGACCCCTGGCCCGCGATGGCCCTGCAGCCGGATTTCCATCGTCTTCGGTTTGGCCTGCCAGAGGCACTGCGTGGCCAGCACATGTTCGACTTCGCTGGTGCCAATACCAAAGGCCAGTGCGCCAAAGGCGCCATGAGTTGAGGTGTGGCTGTCGCCGCAGACGATCGTCATGCCCGGCTGGGTCAAGCCCAGTTCGGGGCCGATGACATGCACAATGCCCTGATCGGCGCTTTCCAGATCAAAAAGTGTGACCCCGAAATCGCGGCAGTTCTCCATCAGGGCGTCCAACTGGCGGCGGGAACTGGCGTCCAGAATCCTGAAGGGCCGCGGATCGGTCGGCACATTGTGATCCATGGTGGCAAAGGTGCGGTCCGGCCGGCGCACTTTGCGCCCCGTTTCCCGCAGGCTCTCGAAGGCCTGCGGGGAAGTGACTTCGTGGATCAGGTGCAGGTCAATATAAAGCAGCGCCGGCTTGCCCGGCTCGCGCACCACCACATGCCGGTCCCATACTTTTTCAAAGAGCGTCTGGGGCATAAAGGTCTCAACTTTAATTTTATTCCAGCTTGGCCGGCTGGAATGTGGCGGACCACTTTATTGCTGCGCATTTCCAATTGCAAAAGGTAAAAATTACCATCCGCCCATCCAAAGCTTCGTTCCAGCCTCTTCGCATCCATACGTTGGCCTCATTTTTGCCTCAAATTTCAGGCTCTACAGATGGCATGTAAATTGCTGTTTTCAATTCCGGCCGTAGCCATGAACCAACATGGAGATAACCACGGCGATCCACTACACAAGAGGACTCAATTATTATGACTTTCCGTTTGCAGCGGGTTTTACCAGTGCTGGCCATCTTTTTGGGCATGTCTCTCAGCCTGCCGGCGTGGGGGCAGAGCACAGGCAACTGGACTTTATTCGGCGGCGCGCTTATGAGCAACCCTTCCGGGTTTGTCGTCGGCGGCGGGTTGGGGCTGAACCTGACCCGGCATGTGGATTTCGAGCCAACCATCGCCTTTGGCCGCAAGGGCAGCAGCGGAGTCTTCACCCTCGACGGCAGCTTTTTGTATAACTTTCATCTCAGCAGCACGCGCATTGTCCCGTATGTACTGGGCGGGGTTGGCCTGGCCGAGATCGGCGGCATCACGCACGGCTCGCCGATAGTCGGCTTCGGCGCCCGCTTTCCGCTGCACCATGGCTATTTCATCCGTCCCGAGGTGCGGATCGCCGGCGATGGCCTCAGCCGATTCACCATCGGCATCAGCAAATCTTTTTAACGAAAATGAGGAGATGCGGACCCCCGGCGCGGACGCGCCGTGATTCCGCATCTCCTCATTGATAGTCCATTCCCGCCTTCAACTTCCGTCCAATTTTCCTGTCCAAACTTTCGTTCAGGCCTCCTGTATTCTTAAAACATGCGCCGCGTTGTCATTACGGGCATCGGCGTGATCAGTCCCAATGGGCTTGGCCGGGAAGCATTCTGGCAGGCCACTCGCGCGGGCATCAGCGGCGTGCGCGATATCACCGGCATTGCCGGCGCCGCCTCGCCGGTGCGGGTCGCCGGCCATTGCGCGGAGTTTGACCCTCGCGCCGTAATGGACGATCACGATCTGGCCAATGTGGGCCGGGTGGTGCCGATGGCGCTGGCGGCCGCCGGCGAAGCCCTGGCCGATGCCGGCCTGGAGCCGCAAAAATTCTCACTTGACGAGCGCCGCGGCTTCGCCGTTTCGCTCGGCACCGGCGGCGGCGCCCTGGCTTTTGTCGAGCGGCAGTTTGCCACTTACTTCGAGGGCCACGAAAAGCGCTGCAGCGTCTATACCATTCCTTCCGCCACGCCGGGCACGCTGGCCAGCGAAGTTTCCATGCGTTTCGGGCTGCATGGCTACAGCCATCTGCTTTCCACCGGCTGCACCAGTTCCACTGACGCGCTCGGGCATGCCCGCCGCACCATCGCCACCGGCGAGGCGGAACGCGTGCTGGCGGGCGGGGCGGACGCGCCGCTCGCGCCCCTGATCATCAAAGCCTTCTGCATGATGAAAATCCTGACCCCGGCCTGGAATCATGCACCCGCCCGGGCCTCGCGCCCGTTCTGCGCCGGCCGCGACGGCTTTGTTCTGGGCGAAGGCGCCTGGCTGTTTGTGCTCGAAGAGCGCGAGCAGGCGCTCGCCCGGGGCGCCCGCATTTATGCCGAAATTACCGGCTATGGTTCCACCTGCGAGGCCTTTCACCGGGTGCGCCTTGAGGAGTCGGGCGAAGAACCGGCGCGGGCCATGCGGCTGGCGCTGGCGCAGGCCGGCCTGCGCTCCGAGCAGGTGGATTACGTGAATCTGCACGGGACCGCGACCCAGCTCAACGACCGCATTGAAACCCGCGCCCTCAAGCTGGCGCTGGGCCCGGCCGCCGCGCGGATCCCCGGCTCGGCGCTGAAATCGCTGATCGGGCATCCCCAGGGGGCGTCGGGCGCGGCCGGCGTGGCGGCCACTTTGCTGGCCATGCGCGAGGGCTGGCTGCCGCCCACGGCCAATCTCGACCAACCCGATCCGGAATGCGATCTCGATTACGTTCCCCACCAGGGCCGGGCGCGCGCCATTGCCCACGCGCTGTGCAACTGCATCGGCTTTGGCTCCAAGAACTCCGCCCTGGTGCTGTCGCAGTAACTCAAATGGATAACTCAGCCCAGGACTTTTGGCCCAAAATGCCGTCATGCCGTCGCGCTATCAACTAACCCCTTGAAATTCAGGAACATAGCCCGCGACGGAAAATTTAAAATGCCGCCG
>JAKATS010000057.1:0-1178 GCA_021818645.1 Acidobacteriota bacterium
CAAGCACAAGCATTAAACCAGTCTGATTTTCATAACGAATCCTGAAAATGCCTTGGGATGCGGCTGGAGAGGCCGCAGAAAATTTCATAAACCAGCGTGCCGGCCCGGCCGGCCAGCTCGCCGGCGCTGATCCGTTCATCGCCATCCTGGCCCAGCAGCACCGCTTCATCGCCAATTTGCACGGCGGGAACCTGGCTGGCATCCACCGTCATTAAATCCATGCTGATCGCGCCGAGGATGGGACAGCGGCGGCCGCCCAGCAGAACGGCGCCGCCGGGCCCGAGGCGGCGCAGATAGCCGTCGCCATAGCCGGCGGCCAGCGTGGCCACGCGGGCGGGCCGGTCCAGGCGAAAGCCGCCCCCATAGCCCACGGTCGCGCCGGCCGGCAGTTGGCGCAAGGCCAGCACCCCGGCCCGCCAGCTCATCACCGGGCGCAGTGCGCCGACTGGCTCCCGCCATGCCGCGGGGCTAGGGCTATCGTCATCGGGTACAAAGCCATATAACGCTAGGCCGGCGCGCACCAGGCCGCCATGATATTCCGGCCAGCGAAACAAGGCCGCGCTGTTGGCCGCGTGCCAGAAGATTCCGGGAACCCGGGCCTGCCAGGTCGCAAGGCGCGGTTGAAAGCGGCTCATCTGAAGTTGGGCGTTGGCGTCATCGGCTGCTTCCGCGGCGGCCAGATGGGTGAAGACGGCTTCGAGTTGCAGTTCAGGATGCGCGGCGAATGACTGGGCGATGGCCGCTTCATCTTCCGCTTCCGCGCCCAGCCGGGCCATGCCGGTATCCAGTTTTAAATGGACCTTAAGCGGCGCGGCCTGAGACGGCGGGCGCGCTGCGGCCAGCCACTCCAATTGCCCGGCATGCCAGATGGCCGGCGTCAGCGCCTGGGTCCAGATGCGTTCGGCATCCTGGGGTGTAAAGCCGGCTAGCACCAGAATGCGAGCCCGCACGCCAGACTGGCGCAGCTCCGCTCCTTCTTCGGCCGAGGTTACGGCCAGCCAGGAGGCGCCGGCGGCTTCCAGTTCGCGCGCCACGCCCACCCCGCCGTGGCCATATCCGTTGGCCTTGACCACCGCGCACAGCCCCGCGCCGCGCGCCAGCCGGGAACGCAGAAGCAGAAAATTATGGCGCAGCGCGGAGCGGGAAATAATCAGCCGGTTGGGTCGCACTGAAAATTA
>JAKATS010000057.1:1188-4095 GCA_021818645.1 Acidobacteriota bacterium
TTCGGGGCGTGAAGTAGGCGTCAAGGGCTGCGGAACTCCGTAGGGCGGCCCGCCCTCGGAAAGTTAAGAGGCGAGGACCCTGGCAAAGCGCAGACTCGGCGTGGGGCAGCAAAACCGTTAGGTTTTGAACAGGAAAGCAGATCCGCGCGTTGGCGAGCCTTAGCGGGGGCCTGCGCCAGGTATTGGCAGGGAAGAACGGCCGTTTTTATGTTGGGGTAACGATGTTTTCCTGATGATGTATGGGTGCAAAACCGGATCATTTCTCTTCAGCGTATCGGTCTGCGGCAGGCATCCGGCGGATGCGCCGCCTGCATATTACGAATCGTAATCGGGTTTTTCCGCCTCTTCCCGGGCCAGGGTTTCAAAGCGCGTGTACTGATGCAGAAAGGCCAGCTGGATACGATCGGTGGGGCCGTTGCGCTGCTTGGCGATGATGATATCGGCCTTGCCTTTGTGCTCGGAATCGCGGTTGTACATTTCATCGCGGTAGATGAAGGCGACCAGGTCGGCATCCTGCTCGATCGAGCCGGATTCGCGTAGATCGCTGAGCATGGGCTCGCGGCTGCGGCCGGGGCGTTGTTCCGGGGCGCGGCTGAGCTGCGAAAGCGCGATCACCGGCGTCTGCAGCTCCTTGGCCAGCGATTTAAGGCCGCGCGAAATCGCGGAAATTTCGAGATTGCGGTTTTCGGCTTTTTTATTCGCCTCCGAGCCCATGAGCTGCAGGTAATCAATCACCACCAGATCGAGGGCTTTGCGCTCGGCTTTCAGCCGTCGGCACTTCGAGCGCAGCTCGAGCAAATCAATGGCCGAGGTGTCGTCAATAAAAATCGGCGCTTCGGACAACCGCGCGGAGGCTTCGGTCAGGTTCCGAATATTTTCGCGGTCGAGAAAGCCCAGCCGCAGGCGGTGGTTATTGACTCGGGCGGTCGAGCAGAGCATGCGCAGCACGAGCTGCACTTTCGACATTTCCAGGCTGAAGACTGCCACGGTTTTGTTCTCGCCCAGGGCCACGTTTTCCACGATGTTCATGGCCAGCGCGGTTTTGCCCATGGAGGGGCGGGCGGCGATGATGATCAGATCCGCGGGATGCAGACCGGCGGTGATCGGCGGTGATCTGATCGAAGTCGCGGTAGCCGGTGCGCAGGCCGGTGATTTCCTGCCCATGCATCTTGTCCAGACGGCGCAGCAGTTCGGGGGCGATATCGCCCACGCTCGACAGCCCTTCCTGCACCCGCTCGTCGGCGATGGCGAAAATCTGCCGTTGGGCTTCATCCAGCGCCGCCGCGCTGTCCGCGCCGGAAAGGCATTGTGCACTGATGCTCTGGGCCGCGCTGAGAAGCTGGCGCAGAATCGAGCGGTCTTTGACGATGCGGGCGTAATGCTCGCTATTGATGCTGCGCGGCAGGCCGTCGGTCAGGGCATAGAGAAATTCCTGCCCCCCCACCGCTTCGAGCTGGCCGTCGCGTTCGAGTTGATCGCCCAGGGTGACAATGTCAATGGCGCGGTTGGACTCGGCTAGCGCGGCCATGGCTTTGAAAATGCGGCGGTGCGTGTCCAGATGAAAATCGGCGGCGTGCAGTAATTCCGCGGCGTAGGAAAACGCCAGGCCATCGAGCAGCACCGCGCCTAATACCGAGCGCTCGGCCAGCAGATGCGCCGGCAGCCCTTTTTCCGTGAGAACTTCCGCCAATGCCATAGAGGGTGGTCCGGTTGCGGAACCCAGTATCGCTTAATTAGTTTCCCGATGCCCAGGTAATTGATTTACTCACAGGTTATGCACACCGCCTGTCTGTGGAAAAGTAGAATTTCAGCCGCCGATCAATGCGGCGTCGTCACCAGCGCCTTGGCGGCGTTGCGGTTGCCGGCGGTATCGGCCACGCGCAGCATGACAATATGCTGGCCGGGAGCGAGATGGCGCAAGGTGATGGTGAAGCTCTGGCGGCGCGCATCCATAATGCCGGAGTCCGACGCCACCCGCTGCCAGGGCCGGGCATCGAGCGAGTCCCAGGCCCGCACCAGCGGAGAAATGGGATCGCGGGCGGTGAAATGAACGACCGCTTCGCCGGGGCGGGGGTAGGAGATCGGGCCCGGCAGAATGCTCGGCGGGGTGGTATCGAGGGTCGCCAGGCGGCTGACCGCGACGGCGATTTTCGTCCGGGCGGGCGGGTTGGAAGGCGCGTCGCTGGCCACCAGCTTGAAGCGGTACACGCCGTCGGGTAGCAGGCGGCTGCCTATGCGCAGCATGCTCAGCCGATAATGCCGGCGCAGGCGCGTCCAGCCGGTTTCCCCTTCAGCCTGGAAATAAATGGAATATTCCAGCCGGTCGTGGTCGGGGTCATTGGCCTGCCAGCGCAGCAGCAGGCCTTTTTTTCCGCGCAGCGCGGGCGGCAGAAAGCTGCCGGGGGCGATCTCGGCGCCGGCTTCGGCCTGGTTCATCAGGGGGGAAACGCGCGCGGCCGGCTGCGGGTGCAGCACCTGTACATGGAAGCTGGCTATCTGTGGCGCCAGGTTGGTGGGCAGATAGGGAATTTCCACCTCATCCAGATAGGGAGAGATTCCCGCGGCGCCATCGGTCAGCACGGCTTTCCACTGGATATAGCGCGCCGGAGGGCTGAGAATTGGGCGCTGCAGGTCCGCGGCGGCCCAGGGGCTCCAGGTCAGATCGGGATGCGGGGAATTGCCGCTGCGGGTATAGAACGTGATGCGGGCGCCGGGCGCCAGCTGCCCGCGCCAGCGCAGCTGGCCCCAATGAGAAATTTCGCCGGTATCTTTGATCGGGGAAATATAGGTTCCGGTGGCCGCGCGCCGGGCGCCCAGCCGATACAGGTCCCCGAGGTTGGCGGTGGTGGCAAAAACCTGATGGCCGACTTGCAACAGGCGGGTGGTTTCCTGCTGGTTGGTCTGCGC
>JAKATS010000242.1 GCA_021818645.1 Acidobacteriota bacterium
CCGTGACTTCGTTTGAATTCGCGGTGCGTTATGGTTTTGGCAGCGGCACCTTTGGCGATCTGCTGAACGTGGCTGTCAACTCAACCACCATTTACAGCGTGGGCGATGAAGCGCAGTCGCTGGGCATCAGTGCTACGGCCTTCAACAACGCCCAGATATTTCCCGGCCAGTCGCTGCTCCTGATCGGGATCTATAACGGCAATAATGCGCTGACCGCGCAGGAGATGCGCTTGGCAGGCGAAGGCGCGCACGGCACCCTGGCCGCCGCGGTGCAGGGCTCGGATCCAGACTATACTTTTACCCTCCAGTTACCTGCTTGGTCTTATCTCACCAAACTGGATCAGATTGGGTCAGTTGGGGTATCCACAAATTCCAATACTGAATTTGGTGATCAACTCAATGCCAACTCTTTCGGATCCACGCCAGTGGGCACGCCATTGACCGTACGCGGCTATCTGCTTGAATCCGGAAGCGGTCAGTTCAGCTTCTATGCATCACATCTGAATCAGACTGAACCGCCGGAACAGCCGGAGAACGGCTCGTAAAAACCGCTGCTTATTCTCGTCTGCGAAAGACCGGAAGGCCTACCAGCCTTCCGGTCTTTTTTTTGTGCCGGGCATGTTCGACAGCTTGGGCGTGGAAGTCTTCTGGACAACTTGATGGAGGTGAAGTCCTGGCGAAGCGCAAGGGCGTCGTCGCGAGACGGGGTCTGAAAGAAGCGTGGAGCAAACGCACGAGCCGATGGACAAGAACCGGATACGAGGCATGCGGTGCTGGATAAGTGAGTTGTTGATCACGAAGTCCATATCCATCATGGGCGCTGGTTGTAAATTCAGCGGTTGCGTGCGAAAGGTGGTCGAGTTTATTTCGGGAGATCTGCCGTTGGTTCCGTAATCGGGACCAAGGCTGGAGCGGTCCATCCTGATCGGACGGCAGCAGTCAGCAGCGGGCGAAGTAGTCCGGTGACGGGCGAAGGCCCAAACGGTCCTCCGCAAGGAGGGAAACGGGAGCGGGGGAGTAGACGGCGCGATTCATGAGCGACAAGCGGCAGAAGAACCAGCTAGGGCTGGCCTTCATGGCGGAGGGTAGGAGTGAAGCTCCGAGGGCCGACCGGGAAGGGACCGAATCGCCGATGGGGAAGCGAATAATATAGGGCCAGGTTTTGTCATCGAGGCCGGACCCTGGAACGTCGAAGCAAAAATATGGCCCCGCCATCTCCAAAAAATTATCAGTGTCTCGAATCAGCATGCCCCGGCTTGCTATTCTGAATATCTATGTCATTTAAAATTTGTCTCTTGCCGGGCGATGGCATTGGTCCTGAAGTGACTGCGGCCGCCGTCAGTGTGTTGGAGCGGGCCGCGGCACAGCATCATTTTGCCTTCACTACCTCGGAACATCCTATCGGCGGCGTGGCATTGCGCACCTCCGGCTTACCGTTTCCCGATGCCACCCGCCAGGCGGTTTTGGCTGCGGATGCAGTGCTGCTGGGCGCGGTCGGCGCCCCGGAATTTGACCGTGAACCGCCGGTGCGCAAGCCCGAAACCGGCCTGCTGCAGTTGCGCCAGGCGCTGGGCGGCTTTGCCAATCTGCGGCCGGTCCTGCGCTATCCCAATGCCGGCAGCACGCCGCTGAAAGATGAGATTGTCACCGGCGCGGATTTTATCGTCGTGCGCGAGCTGACCGGTGGAATTTATTTTGGCCAGCCCCGCGGCTTCGCTCCTGGGCGCCAGTCAGCGCATAACACCATGGTGTACAGCGTGGAGGAAATCGAGCGCGTGGCCCGGATCGCGTTCAGTCTGGCGGCGGAACGGCGCGGCAAGCTGACCAGCGTGGATAAAGCCAATGTGCTGGAAGTCAGCCAGCTTTGGAGGGAAACCGTCATCCACGTCGCCGCCGATTACCCTGGGGTCAAATTGGATCATCTCTATATTGACAATGCCGCCATGCAGATTCTGCTGCGGCCGCGCGACTTCGATGTGCTCCTCACCGGCAACCTGTTTGGCGACATTCTGAGCGACGAAGCCGGAGTGCTGGCCGGCTCGCTGGGCCTGCTGCCCTCGGCTTCGATCGGCGGACGGGTGGGACTCTATGAGCCGGTACATGGCTCGGCGCCGGATTTGGCCGGTCAGGATGTCTCCAACCCGTTGGGCGCGATTTTGTCGGCGGCATTGTTGTTGCGCTATTCACTGCGGCAGCCGGCCGCGGCCCAGGCCATCGAAGCGGCGGTGGCGCGCACCCTGGCCGATGGCTTGCGCACCCGCGATATCGCCGGCGGAGGAGCCAGCCTGGGGTGCCGGGCGATGACGGCGGCCGTGATTGCACGGTTGTAACCGCGCGCTGCTTATCGTGAGGATGACAAGCTGTGGCTTCAGTAAATCCCCTGCCTGATCGGCTTGTAGAAGTTAAGTGGCCTCTCACTTCAGTTCTGAACCGTGGTACTATAAAAATGACTCACGGGTCAGTTTTATGACCAGAGCGGAAACCAGCCGCAAAACCCGGCACGAAGTGCTGGCCGAATTCCGCAGCGGAGAAATCCTGGCCGCTGCACGGCGGGTCTTCGCTCGCCGCGGCTACGATGCCGCCACGCTTGATGAAGTCGCCCAGGAAGCCGGCATCGCCAAAGGCACGCTCTATCTGTATTTTCCCAGCAAGGAAGAAATCTTCTGGGCGGCGGTGCGCGAGCGCATGCTGGAATTGCGCCAGCGCGCTCAGTCGGCCATGCGCCAGGCCGAGGGCATTCAGGCCCGCTTGCGCGCTGCCATCGCGGTGCGAGGCGAGTTGATGCGCACCGATGCCGAGTTCATGCGCATCTATCTCACCGAGTTTGGTCATCTGTGCGCCCACCCCACCCGCTATCGCAAGCCGTTTCGCGAGCTTTATCTGGCTATGGCCCGCGATCTGGCGGAGGTTCTGGAAGCCGGCATGAAGTCCGGCGAGCTGCGCCCCGGCCCGCCATTGGAGCTGGCCCTGACGCTGCAGTTTCTGCTGCGCGACTGTTTTACCGCCCGTTACATGGGTGTCTTCGCGGATGATGGCCTGAATCTGGAAAATTTTGTCTTCGAATTGTTCTGGTGCGGCGTCCGGCCCCAGTCCGCCCGGCCGCACCCAGCGGTAAAATCGGCGGCTCCGCCGCGGCGTCTGCAAAAAACGAGGTGAGGATGATGCGAAAACCAAGGCGACACATTGGCATGCCGGCCGGCTTGGGCCTGACCGTGGTCATGGGAATTCTGGCTGCCACAGCCGCGGCCCAGGGCGTACCCTCGCTGCCCGCCTTACCCTCCCCGCCGCCGCTGGCGCAGGTGGGGAGCAGGGAACTGGCAGGCGGGGTGGCGCGAGGCGCGGTCTCGGCGCAGCCCTTGCGTCTGACGCTCGGCCAGGCGATCGCTCGCGGGCTGCAAACCAATCTGGCGGCCTTGTTAGGCGCCTCCAATCTGCGCGAAGCAGCGGCTACACATCTGGCCGCGCTCTCCGCCCTGCTGCCGCAGGTGCAGGCCAGCGCCTATGATCTGCGCCAGAAGATCAGCCTGGCGACCATCGGCCTGAATTTCCCTGGAGTGCCGCTGATTGTGGGTCCATTCAATGTGGCTGATGCGCGCGCTTATTTGCATGAGGATCTGATCAATCTTTCCGCCATCCAGGACTTTCGTGCTGCCAATGCGGGGCAAAAATCCGTGCGCCTCAGTTATGCCCAGATTCGCAACCTGGTGGTCGAAGCGGTCAGTCATCAATATTTGCTGACCTTGGCGGATGCCAGCCAGGTGGTCGCCGCCCGCGCGCTGGTCAAGACCGCGCAGACGGCGGAACAGCAGGCGCGCGACCGGCTGCGCGCGGGCACAATTTCGCGCCTGGATCTGGTGCGAGCACAGGTGGAACTGGCGTCCGAACAGCAGCGTCTGATCACTGCCCGTAACACGCTGGCGCAGCAGAAGCTGGCGCTGGCGCGCGCGATCGGGCTGCCCCAGGCGCAGGCCTTCCACCTGGTTTCAACTTTAGCCGACACGCCGGCTCCCCAATTCACCCAGGCGCAGGTGGTGCGCGCGGCCTGGGCGCAGCGGCCCGACCTGCAGGCCGCCA
>JAKATS010000233.1 GCA_021818645.1 Acidobacteriota bacterium
GGACATAGAGCGGATGCTCGCTGGGCAAAGCTTCGGCCGGGCACACCTCGGAGCTGCCGAACATGAGATCGTTCCACCAGAGGTCCCGCTCCGGCTTCATTTCGATTCCCGCGTTCAGATGCTGGTACACAATGCAGCGCCGCACTCCCGGGCATTCGGCCAGGGCGGCATCCACATTGCGCTTCAGCAGAATTTCGCGGCCGCGGCGGCGGCCGGCATCGGCGGTGATGACGAGCGTGGCTTCCAGGTCGTCAATGCGGGTTTTGAGCGCTTCGGCGGAAAAACCGGCAAAAACCACCGAATGGATTACCCCGAGGCGCGCGCAGGCCAGCATGGCGATGGCGGCCTCGGGAATCATGGGCAGATAGATGATGGCGCGATCACCCGCCTTGTAGCCGAGCTTTTTTAGGGCGTTGGCGAATTTGGCGACTTTGCGATGCAGCTCCTGATAGGTCAGGATGCGCTGCTCGAAATTTTCGCCTTCCCAGAGAATGGCGGCTTTATTCCGGCGCCAGCCGGCGAGGTGCCGGTCCACGCAGTTATGACAGGCGTTGATTTTGCCATCCGCAAACCATTGCGCATGGGGCGGGTCCCAGTCGAGCACGCGGGTGAAGGGTTGAAACCAGTCGAGCTGGCGGCGAGCCAGATCGCCCCAGAAGGTTTCCGGATGAGCGAGCGCCTCCGCATAAAGCTTCTGATAAGCTGCGATGCCGGACACGCGGGCCGAGGCCTGAAATGCGGCGGGAGGTGGAAACGATTCATCTATCATGATTAACCCGGATTATTTTGAAACCGCGGGGCGGGGAAGTCAAATACCATTACTCTGAAAACATGGCTGCCAATTCACTGCCGCTCCGCGGGCTGCGGGTGCTGGACTTCAGCCGCGCCTTGGCCGGACCTTATTGCACGCTGCTGCTGGCTGATCAGGGCGCGGAGGTCATCAAGATCGAACCGCCGCAGGGTGATGAGAGCCGCGCCTGGGCGCCGCCGCATGTCCGCGCAGGCGAAGCCGCGGTCAGTTCCTATTTTCTGGGGGTGAACCGGAACAAGCGCTCGCTGGCGCTTGATCTCGGCCGGCCGGAAGGACGTGACGTAGCGCGCCGGCTTGCGGCGCGGGCCGATGTGCTGGTGGAAAACTTCAGCCCTGGGGTGATGGCGCGGCTGGAGTTGGATGAAGCGCGATTGCGCCCGCTGAACCCCGGCCTGATTTACTGCTCCATCACCGCTTTCGGGCAGACCGGAGACTGGAGCCGTTGGAAAGGTTACGACCTGATCGTTCAAGCCGTGAGCGGATTGATGGAGATGACCGGCTTTCCGGACGGCCCGCCGACCAAGGTCGGCATTGCCATTGCCGATCTGGCCGGCGGACTGCATGCCGCGGTAGGCATCCTGGCCGCGCTGCAGGCCCGGCGCGATTCGAGCGGCCCGCAGCCGGCCGCCGCCGGTCGCCGGCTGGATGTGGCGTTGCTCGATTCCATCTTCGGTATGATGGGCACGCTGGCCCCGGCTGTGCTCGCTTCCGGATTTAAGCCGCCGCGGCTGGGCAATGTGCATGCGCAGATCACGCCTTACCAGGAATTTGCCGCCGCCGATGGGCGAATTGTGATCGCCGCCAGCAATCAGGATTTGTGGCGGCGATTATGCCTGGCGCTGGACTGCGCGGATTGGGGTGAAAGCTATGCGGGCAATGAAGCCCGCTGTAGGGATCGCGACACGGTCACGGCGCGGCTGGGAGAAATTCTGCGGCAGCGCCCGGCGGCCGAATGGCTGGAAAAACTGCGCGCCGCTGGCGTGCCGGCGGCGCCGGTAATGCCGCTTTCCGAAGTCCTGCGCCAGCCACACGTGCGGCAGCGGGAAATGATCCAGACCCTGGAACATCCCGAACTGGGCGCGTTTCAGACCGTGGCCAGCCCGCTCGCGCGCGGCAACACGCCCGATCAGCCCCCTCCCCGGCTGGGCGAACACGGCCGTGAAATTCTGAGCGAACTGGGGCTGAGCCGGGAAGCAATCGATGCCCTGCGGGCCGCGGGCATCCTGCTGGAACCGGCGGCGCCGGCGGGAAAAGAAATATAATGGAAGCCAGACGAGGAGTTTCGCATGCGGCGTCCGCGCGCGTGGATCATTTTGTGCATTTCCCTGCTGGTGGCCGGCTACGTGGTGGCCGGCGCTGTGATCGCGGGCAAGCCGCATCACCATACCGCGTACCGGCAGATGGGAGTGTATGCGGAAGTGCTGGAACATATTCAGCGCGATTATGTCAGCCCGCCCAATCTGCATAAGGTCACGAACGGCGCGCTGCATGGCTTGCTGAATTCCCTGGATGCCGATTCCAGTTATCTATCGCCCTCCGAATATCGGCAATATGAAGCCGCGCAGTCGCAGCCCCGGCCGACGGGAACGCTGGGACTGGTGGTTTCAAAACGAGGCGGATATGCCTACCTGGTGGACGTTGCGCCCGGCAGCCCGGCGGCCCGCGCCGGCCTGCATCGCGGCGATATATTGGAAACCATTGCCGGACAGCGCGCGCGGTATTTGTCGCTGTTTGAAGTTCGCCATCTGCTGAGCGGAGCGCCGGGGCAAGCGGTGTCGCTGCGGGCGGTGCACCTGCGCCGCACCCAGCCGCAGAGCCTCAATCTGACTTTCGTCGCCCGCAAACCGCGGCCGATTCTGGCGCAGCGGCTCGACGGAACGATCGCATATCTGCGCCTGCCGGATTTGAGTTCGGCGCGGCCGGCCGAATTCGCCGCCCGGTTTCGCCGGCTGCGGGCGCAGGGGGTTCATGGCCTGATCCTGGACCTGCGCGGATGCGGCACGGGAAGCTACCCCGCGGCGGTCGCGCTCGCCAATGATTTTCTCCGCCAAGGCATGATTCTGCAATTGGCGGGGCGCCATTTTCCCGACCAGATCTTCCGCGCCCGCCCGGCGCAGACGTTGTGGCCCAAAATTCCCCTGGTGGTGCTGGTGAACGCGGGCACGTCCGGTCCCGCCGAGGCGCTGGCCGCGGCCTTGCTGCAAAATCATCGCGCCAATCTGGTAGGCGATAAGACGTTTGGCGAAGGCGCGGTGCAGAAATTATTTCCGCTGCCCCAGGGAGGCGCTCTGTTGCTGACGGTGGCGCAGTATGAAGCGCCGGACGGCAAGCCTTTCGAAACCACGGCCGTTACTCCCAATATCGAGCAAGTCCGTTATCCCGGCGCCTTGCCGGATTTCGATGTACCGCCGTTAGGCGTGCTGCCGCCCCGGCGGGATCTGCAACTGAACCGCGCGCTCGAACTGCTGCACGCCGCACCCTTACCCGAGCGCCTGAGTTTGATGGCGCAGATGAAGCGGCCCCGCCATGGCGGCAAGCCATAACCGTAGACGAACCCCGGCCGGACCAATTCGCACCATTTATCAGACAGATTCTCTTCTAATATCAGAAGTGCGCGGCATATCGGCTTGGGCATGCGGGAATTTCAGCGGCAATTTCGGCGCTTGGCAACGATAGCCCCTGGGCGATCGCCGGGCGCCCTCTGGCTGGCTGGATTTTTTTTTGTCGCCGGCGCCTGGGCCGCCGGGCCGAAGCGGCCGGTAGTGCGCGCGATTTATGTGCAGCCCTCGCCCGACCGCAAAGCCGGCACGTTTCTCCCGTTTATCACACAAAAAACCGGTCAGCCGCTGAGCCCGCGCGCGGTGCGGCGGAGCATTCAGAACCTGTTTGCCACCGGAGTCTTCGCCAGCGTGAAAGCCCGGGAAAAAAAGGTCTCCGGAGGAGTGGCATTATACTTTCGCACGCGGCCGAATTATTTTATTCGCCTGGTCCGGGTCAAAAATGGTCCGAATCCGCCTACGGATACCGAGTTGGCCGACATCAGCGGCTTGCAGATCGGAGAACTATATACCCGCGCCCGCCTGCGGCAGGCGGTCGAACGCGTTCTGCAGCGTATGGCGAATTATCAGTACCGGCAGGCAAAAGTTCAGCCTGAAATCGCATGGAGCCCGGGGCAGTCGGGGGTGCAGATCACGCTGATACTCCAGCCCGGCCCTTTGGCCCAGCTGGGCCAGGTAAGCTTTACCGGTTATGGC
>JAKATS010000364.1 GCA_021818645.1 Acidobacteriota bacterium
CTGTCCCCGGTTACATGCAGGGCCGCAGTCTGTTACCCCTGCTCCGCGGCCAGAGCGTGCCGAATTGGCGTCAGGACTGGCTCTACGAATACTATGAATATCCGGGCTGGGAGCAGGTGCGGCCCCATCGCGGCGTGCGCACCGATCGTTACAAGCTGATTCACTATTATCTGGAGCCGGAAGAGTTCGAGTTGTACGATCTCGCCAATGACCCCGGCGAATTGCACAATCTTTATGGCCAGCCCGCGTATTCGACCCTGACGGCGCATTTGCGCAACCGGATCGCCGAACTGCGGCGGGAGACGGGAGACCGCTTTAACTATGAAACACCCATCGGTCAAATCGTGCCGCCCCCTCCGGGCGGTTGCCATGTCTAGCGGCTCCGGACGGCGGAAGGATGCGGCCAAGTAAGTGTGGATTACGCGAGCCACAGCACAGGAGAAAGCCCCTCATGAGGACTCAAAGCCGAGATCGTTGGAAGAACCTCGTACGCCCCCAAGGCCATTTTTTGAAATGGAGACATCTACTTCTCGGCAGCGGTCTGGCCTTCGGGGCATTCGCTCTAGCCGTTCCCCGGCCGGCTACTCACCCCAAGTCGGGCCGTTCGTCCGCCGCAGTACGCCTTGCTAACTCTACCCACAGGCAGGGAATCAACAAAATTCGGCATATCATCTGGATCATTCAGGAAAATCACTCCTTCGACAATTACTTCGGCACCTATCCCGAGGCCAACGGAATTCCACCCCAAACTTGTCTGCCACGCATGCCGGGCCGACATGCCTGCGTCCGCCCCTTTCATTTACCCAATCCCATGCCGGCTTGCGATCTTTCGCACGAATGGTGGACTGCCCATGCCGACTATGATCACGGAGCGATGGACGGATTTGTGTGGGCGGAGGGCACGCCTTACACCATGGGATATTCCGACCAGCGCGATATACCGAACTATTGGGCATATGCCCGCCATTACACGCTGGCTGACCGTTTTTTCTCCGCTTTGATGGGACCCAGCATGCCCAACCATGTTTATACGGTGGCGGCTCAATCGGGCGGGCTGATCACCAACGATTGCAGCCTGCATGGGGAGTGGCATCGCTTGCAGGGTATCATGGACGATCCCGATGGCTTTGATTTTTCCTCGATTATTACCCGATTTCAAGCGGCGGGCATCAGCTGGAAATATTATGTGGAACAGTTGCAGCATCCTCCGCATATACCCGATCCCTGCCATGTATATCACCCCGGCCCCAAGCAGCTCGGATTATGGAACCCGCTGCCGGGCTTTGGCGCCATCCGGCACAATCCACGACTGATGGACCGTTTGGTGGATCAACAGCAATACTTCCAGGATCTGAAGACGGGCCGTCTGCCGGCTGTCTCATGGCTGATTCCCGCCTTTCAGGATAGCGAACATCCACCTGCGCTAGTGACCCAAGGCATGTGGTATGTAACGCACCTGATCAACGCGCTCATGCGCAGCCGCTATTGGCACGACAGTGTCATCTTTCTGACCTGGGACGATTACGGCGGTTTTTATGACCACGTACCGCCGCCCTTGCTCGATGCCTATGGCGACGGGCCGCGGGTGCCGCTGCTGGTCATCTCGCCCTACGCCAAGCCGGACCATATTACCCATCAGACGGGAGATTTGACTTCGATCCTGCGATTTATGGAAAAACGATTTCATTTGCGCCATCTCACCGCGCGCGATCATTATGCCGGCGATTTGAGCGATGCCTTTAATTTTCACCAAACGCCAAATCCACCGCTGATCATCCCCCGTCCCGCCGGCCTGCCCCCCGATCGGGCGGTGATCTATGGAGCTTGCACGTATCCTCCCTATGTGCCGATCCCGGGTATTGTTTGGCATCACGGACGCCATCGCTTCGCGCCCAAGCCGTCAAAACCACCGAAGGCTGCCGCCAAAACAGGCCGCCCATTTTAATGTGACAGGCATTGTAACAACACCAAGTACACAATCTTCCGCAACTGAACCATCCCCACACACCATGGTTTGGCTAGCGGAGGTGGGCGCCGGGGCATCGGATCGAGCCCCGGCGCCTTGAGTCTATGCCTCGTTCCTGGCTTATGCTGATTGGTTTTCTGCCCCATGCGCTATCAACGTTATTCCCTGTCCTGCATCTTTCTTTGTGCTCTTTGCGCCCAAGGCCAGCTTGGGGTGATCGCATTCAAGGGGCGTTTAAATCTACAAGAGCGAGATCATTTGGTCATGACCGGCCTGCAATTGCGGCTCTGGCCTGCACGGGGGCCGGCCATAACCGGCAACTTGGATCCCAGTGAGCCAAAGGTCGGTCGCGATTCGGCGGGCGCATATACTCAGGTGCGATATGCGCTGGCACCATTCAGAAATGCATCCCGGCTTGGCTCGAATGCAACCGCTCCAATCTTTGCCATCGCGCTGGAGGTGCGCCGTTACCGCCGGTCTGGCGTCTACGTCGGCATTCTGCGCTATCACGGGCCGGGGTTGCGGGCTCGGTCCGCAATCCAGATGATTCTGCAGTTGCCTGACTTTGGCCGCGGCCTCGCCATCCATCGCTATTCGCTCTGGTGGACGGAGCCGGTTTTCACCTCGCAGTACCGCGACCTGCCCAACCAGAACCAGATGCTGCTCTGGCGCCAGATGCGTGGCGCGGGCATGCGGCGGCTCGGCTATCACCTGCTGGTCCCCTTGGCCGGCGACGGCATGATGGGCGAACTGGGCGCGCGCCACGCGGCGTTTCGGCTCAGTTTTTCCAGTGGCGTAAACGGCTGGATCCCGCAGCGGGTCCCGCTGTTTGCCTTCGGCACCGGGCGCAATCCCTACCGTTTGGCGCGCCGGGTATATACCGCCGGCTTTGCCGCCGGCCATATGTACGGCCGGCTGCGCTGGCAAAAAACCTTCCCTTCCGCTTACCGGTATCTGGGCTGGTGTTCGTGGAACACCTATTACCAGGGCGTCACCGCCGCCAAAGTGCTCGGCAGCGTCGCCTGGTTCGAACAGCACCACATTCCCCTCGGCTTCGTGCTGGTGGATGATGGCTGGCTGTCCCAGATCAAGGGCCGCCTCGAGGGCTATGGCGCGGTCAAAGCCAAGTTCCCCGGCGGCCTCAAAGCCCTCGTCGCCCAACTGCGCCAGCAATACCGCATCCCGTACATCGGCGTCTGGCATGCCTTCAACGGCTACTGGCGCGGCGTGGATTCCACCTCGCCCATCGGCCGCGCCCATCCCCTGCTCTCCGGGTCCTTCGACCTGTTTTCGCCCGAACCGGCGGCCAACGCCGGCGAAGCGTTTTATGCCGATTGGTACCGGCGCCTGCGCGCCGACGGCATCAACTTTCTGAAAGTGGACGATCAGGCCAGCGCGCCCATCTTCGCCGGCGGCCGCTTGCCCGTCTTTGCCTTCGGCCAGGGCCAGGAAATGAATCTGCAGCGCGCCGCCCGCGCAGACTTTCTCGTCGCCCCCGCCGGGCATCGCACCCCGGGCATCAACCTGCTCAACTGCATGGATATGTCGCTCGAAAATGCCTACAACTGGCGCTACTCCGATGTGGGCCGCAACAGCGACGATTACGTTCCCGGCAGCCCCTACGACTCCCGGCGCCATATCTTTGACAACGCTTATAACGCTTTCTGGTTCTCCAACTTCGCCGTCCCCGACTGGGATATGTTCGAATCGGCGCAGGCCGACGCCCGCCTCCAGGCCATTGCCCGCGCCATCAGCGGCGGCCCCGTCTATACCACCGATCCGCCCGGCGTGGCCAAACCGGCCATCTTGCGCGCGCTAGCCCTGAACAATGGCTTGGCTCTGCGTCCCGACCGCCCCGCCGAGGTGGTGCCCGGCCAGCTCTTGCGCAACCCCGCCGCCTCGCCCATCGCCTTGCAGGTTTTCGCCTCGGTGCGCCGCCCCGGACTGCGCAGCGAAATGGTCGCGGCCTTTAACATCAACTTCACCCATAACCGGGTCGCCGGCTCGCTGTCTTCGCTGGACGCTCCCGATCTGCGCGGCCGCTCGGGCGGCATGGGCATGCA
>JAKATS010000109.1 GCA_021818645.1 Acidobacteriota bacterium
TCCCGCGTAATCCAGGGTTTTTCATGGGCTGCTCCTTATGTGCCGCAAAAAATGAATGAAGCCGTGATGGCAGCCGCACCCAACCCTGGATTCACCTTCAACATGCGCCCGCGCGGGTAAAAAATCAAGCCGGCTTGTCCTTCGTCATATGCAGCGTGCGGGATCGTAGTTTACGCCGCGCGGCTATAATCAACCATCGGTTCCTATTCGTATCACTATGAGCGGCGTTTCAACCACCCCGGCCGAAGGCTCGAACGGCGAAGCAAAAACCGTGGTTCCATCTCCGTTGCCGCCTTCCGCCGCCTCGGCGCCGACTTCCGCCTCGCTTCCGGCCTCGCCGCATCTGCGCCTGCTGGCCGGTCTGGGCCTGATGCTGGCGCTGTTTTTGGCCTATGGCATCTACACCCTGGGCCAGATGCGCCAGTTGCGTCAGTACCAGCGCCGCGAGCTGGAGCGCAGCCGCCGCGACACCCTGCAGCTGCTCCGCATCCAGGAAGATGCCTACGAGTTGACCCTCGCGGTCAGCGACATGGTCAGCAGCCAGCCGCGCGTGCCCTTGCCCGTCTGGCGCGCCAACATTGCGCGCCTGCGCCGCGACATGGCGCATGCCCTGCATCGCGAAGCGGCCTACGCGCCCGCCGCGCGCGGCGCCGATGAACGCGCGCAGCTTCTCCGCGCCCTGGCCCAGTTCTGGAACATCAGCCATCAGGCCTTTCATCTTTCCAGCCAGGGTTTTGCCCATCAGGCCGCCGATCTGGTCAAACGCGAACTGGCGCCCCAGGGCTCCTACATCCACAACCTCATCGCCCGTTGGATGGATCGCAACGCCCGCACCGAAGCCCGCACCGAAGCCGCCATGCAGGCCATCTACGGCGGCGTCAGCCGCAAACTTTTATGGCTTGAGGCCATCCTGCTGGCTCTGGCCGCGGCCATCGCGGTCTGGGTGGTGCGCGCCCATCGCGCTTCATTCGCGCAGGTCCGGCGTCTGGCCCAGGCCCTGGACGAGCGCTCGCATGCCCTCGCTGACGCCAACCACCAGTTGTTGACCGTGCAGGAAGCGACCCTGCAGCGCATTGCCCGCGACCTGCACGACGAACTCGGCCAGCTCCTCACCGCGCAAGGCCTGGTGCTGGCCCGCGCCCAGAAGCAGCTTCCCGCGCCCGCATCACCCTCGGCGGCCGATCTCCAGCAGGCCCGCAAGCTGGGGCAGGAGGCGCAGCAGAAAATTCGCGGCCTTGCCCAGCTCCTCCGCCCTCCCGCCCTCGATGACTTCGGCCTGCTCAAGACCCTGTCCAGCCTGGCCGATGAATTCCAGCGCCGCACCGGCATCGAGACCCGCGTCGAAGGCTCGCTGCCCTTTGTCCCCGATGATGCCGCCATTCATCTTTACCGCATCGTGCAGGAAGCCCTTACCAACGTCGCCCGCCACGCCCAGGCCACGCAGGTCGTCATCGTATTGCACGGCCAGGGCCGTGGCTACGGCGTGCAGATCCGCGATAACGGCCGTGGTCTGGATCCCCATGCCGGGTCGGGCCCGGGCCTGGGTCTGGCCGGCATGCGCGAGCGCGCCCAGATTCTGGGCGGCACGTTCGCGCTGCAATCCCAGCCCACCGGCCTGTGTGTCGCCGTGGAGGTTCCCGGCTGACATTGCCGTCACCCGGAAACACGCGCATGCGCCGGTTCTCCGTGTGAGACCATAAATGTGCAGTTTGCAATTTCTGCGCCATTGCACATGAAAAAGCTGAGCGGCGTAAGTACGCGGCTATCCGATGCCTTTCGCTTCGTTCGCTGATCATTCCATGCCTCGTGACCCTCACCGCCGCTTTCCCCGTTCTTCCCCAAAGTCTCGTCCGGCATCGGCGCGTCCCGCCGCCCATCCAGCCTCACGCGACAGCCGCCGCCCAGACCCGCATCCCACTCCCGGGGATGCCTCCGGCTCTGCCGACTGGCTCTTCGGCCCGCATGCCGTCGAGGAGGCGCTCCGCGCCCAGCGCCCGCTGCAATACGTCATGTTCGTGCGCGAGCCCGGCCCCGCCGCTCCTTCCCGTCTAACCGCCCTTCAGGCCCTGGCGCGCTCCCGCGGTGTTCCGGTTCGGCTGGAGTCCCGCGCCGCCTTCGAGTCCCTGGCCCGCGCCCATGGAGTTTCCCATCAGGGCGTGCTGGCCAAAGCCGAAGTCCAGCCCACGCTCGCGCTGGAAACCCTGCTGGAACGCGCCGCCTCCGGCGCCCGCTGTCTCGTGGCGCTCGACGGCATCGAAGATCCGCACAATCTCGGCGCCATTGCCCGCTCCGCCGCCGCCGCCGGCGCCGACGGTCTCATCCTGCCCGCCCGCCGCGCCGCCGGCCTGACCGCCGCCGTGCAGCGGGCCGCTGCCGGCGCGCTCTCGTACCTGCCGGTGGCGCGCGTGGGCAACCTGGTCCACGCGCTCGAGCAGTTAAAAGCCGCCGGTTACTGGATCTACGGCTTGGCCGAATCCGCCCCGCAGTCGCTCTGGCAAACTGGCTGGCGCGGCCCCGTCGTTCTGGTCATCGGCGGCGAGGGCCATGGCCTGCACGCCCTGGTGCGCCAGCGCTGCGATCAGCTCGTCTCCATCCCCATGCATCAGCCTCGTCCCGGCGCCGGCATCGCGTCCCTGAACGCCTCCGTCGCCGCCGGCATCGCCCTGTTCGAAATCGTGCGCCAGCGGCAAAGCCGCCCTTCCGCCGCTGATGCAGAAAAATAAAAGCGTCGGCGCAGTCCGTTTTGCAGCGTTCTGGCGTTAATCTGTGTTTCGGGTGACGGGGAACAGTAAAGATCGGGATTGAGTAACGTTGCGGTTCAACGGGAAGCGAGCAGGGCTGGGTGCAGGGAACAAGGCATCCGGAGCGTACTCGTTGGTACGTTTCGCGGAGCCCGCGCCAGGCATGAGGAATTTCGGACGATGGAAACGCTGCTATGCGATGCTTAGCGTTTCACATGATCTTTTAACATGTCCTCCCAACTGCTGCAAACCAAATCCATAGACAAGCTGATTTCGGAATCCGAGCAGCCCGAACATCGCCTGCGCAAGACCCTCGGCCCCTGGTCGCTGACCGCGTTGGGCATCGGCGCCATCATCGGCTCCGGCATCTTCGTGCTCACCGGCACCGCCGCCGCCGGCCAGCAGTTCGTGGGTCACTCCATCCTCAACGCCCAGATGATGGATCTGGTCTTCAGCTTCCTCCGCCACGGCCGTATCTCCGCCGCCGCTCTCGGCGGACGTCCCGCCGCCGGCCCCGCCATCGCCGTCTCCTTCATTCTCGTCGCCGTCGCCTGCAGCTTCGCCGGGCTTTGTTACGCCGAGCTGGCCTCGATGATACCCATCGCCGGCAGCGCCTATACCTATTCCTACGCCACGCTGGGCGAAATCTTCGCCTGGATCATCGGCTGGGACCTGATTCTCGAATACGCCGTCAGCAACGTCGCCGTCGCGGTCGGTTTTTCCGGCTATTTCAACGACTTCCTGCGGCTGTTCGGCTGGGCCATCCCCGATCGCTGGGCCGAGCCGGTCATCTCCGGCGGCCATTGGAGCGGAGCCTATTTCAACCTTCCCGGCTTCCTCATCGTCGTCGTGCTGACCATTCTGCTGGTGCGCGGCATTCGCGAATCGGCCGAAACCAATAACATCATGGTGGCCATCAAAATCGGCGCCATCCTGGTCTTCATCGCCGCCGGCTCGCTGCTCATTCATCCTTCGAACTGGCATCCCTTCGCGCCCAACGGCTTTCCCGGCATTCTCACCGGAGGGGCGATTGTGTTTTTCACCTACATCGGCTTCGACTCCGTTTCCACCGCCGCCGAGGAGTCGCGCAATCCCCAGCGCGACATGCCCATCGGCATCATCGCCTCGCTCGTCGTCTGCACCATTCTTTATGTCAGCGTGGCCATTGTGCTGCTGGGCATGATGAAATACACCACCTTCGCCTCGGGTCAGGCCGCCGACGCGCCCGTGGCCTACGCCCTGCGCATGCTCCACGCCAGCCATTTTGTCTATGTCATGGTGGTCACC
>JAKATS010000378.1 GCA_021818645.1 Acidobacteriota bacterium
CCATCATCGTTCAGGAATCCATCAAAAGCGTGCGCGATGCGATCCTGATCGGCCTGCTGCTCGCCTCGATCATTCTGGTTTTATTTCTGCGCGACTGGGGCACTTCGCTGGTCGCCGGGCTGGTCATTCCGGTCACGTTGCTGGTGACCTTCATCATGCTCAAGGTGCTGGGCCAGAGTTTCAATCTCATGACCCTGGGAGGGCTGGCGGCGGCGGTGGGCCTGGTGATTGATGACGCGATCGTGGTGGTGGAAAACATCGTTCTTCACCGCGACGCGGGCGAATCGCGCCTGGGCGCCATCCGCGCCGCCCTCAATGAAATCACAGTCGCGCTGGTTGGCTCGACCATCACCCCCATCGTGGTCTTTCTGCCGCTGATCTCGATTACCGGCGTAACCGGCACGTTTTTCCGCGCCCTGGCCGTCACCATGGCCGCATCTCTGCTCACCTCGCTGGCACTGGCGCTGAGCTGGACCCCGACCCTGAGCCAGTATTTTATCCGCGAGCGCCATGGGATCCCGGTACGGGATGAGCAAACCGGAGGCCGCGCCCCGTCGCCCCGCGAAGAAACGGAAATGGCCCGCCTGCTGGCGGCCGAGGAAGCCTCGCTGGGCAAGGTTTTCGCCGGCATCGTCGCCTGGTATGAACGCGTGCTGCGGCGCGTGCAGCTAAAGCCGCGCTGGCTGGCGGCCGGCTGCCTGCTGCTGGTGCTGGGCTCGTATTTCTGTTACAAGGCGCTGGGCAGCGACATGCTGCCGGCCATGGATGAAGGCGCCTTCGTGCTGGATTACCTGATGCCGGCCGGAAGCTCGCTCAATGCCACCAACCGGGTTGTGCATCAGGTGGAAAAAATTCTGCTCTCCGTTCCCGAGGTCAAGGGCATTTCCCGCCGTACCGGCCTGCAATTGGGTCTGGCGGCGGTGACCGAATCGAATACCGGCGATATTTCTGTCATGCTGCGCCAGCACCGCAGCCGTAGTA
Organism: Acidobacteriota bacterium; assembly: GCA_021818645.1. Lineage (GTDB taxonomy): Bacteria > Acidobacteriota > Terriglobia > Terriglobales > SCQP01 > JAKAZV01. The sequence continues at coordinate 982 of JAKATS010000378.1, forward strand.
TTTATTCCATCATTGACGAAGTCCGGCGCAAGGTGAAAAAGGCCGAGCCGGCGCTCGATATTGATTTCACCCAGTCGCTGCAGGACAATATCGGCGATCTGGAAAGCGCTCCGCAGCCCATCCGCCTCAACCTGTTTTCTCCCGACGAGGCGCGGCTGGAAAAATGGGCGCCCCGGGTGGCCGACCGGCTGGCCAAAATTCCAGGCGTGGTGGATATTTTCAATGGTGTGGATAACACCATCAGCGGCCCGGCCGTGATCTTTCAGATGCGGGCCGCGGCGGCCGCGCGGGCCGGGTTTTCTCCCGCCGAGGTGGCGACCGACGCGCTGGCTCTGCTGCATGGCGTGAAGGCCTCGACTCCGGTTGTCATCGGCGACCGTGAATATGCCATCCGGGTGCGATTTCCCCGCCGCGACCGTCAAAGCCTGGCGGGCTTGCGCAATACCGTGCTGGTCAGCTCAAGCGGCGGCCGCGCTACCCTCGGCAGCCTGGCGCGCGTGCGCCGCCTGCCGCCCCAGATCGAGATTCGGGATGAAAACCTGCAGCGCGATATCACCGTCACGGCGCATTTGCAGGGACTCGATCTCGGCACCGCCATCCGCGAGGTCAAACAGGCGGTGCGCGGCTTGCATATTCCCCCTTCCATACGCATTCATTACGGCGGCATCTACGCCCAGCAGCAAAAATCCTTTCATGCCCTGCTGCTGGTTTTAGGTCTTGCCATCGTGCTGGTTTTTGCGGTGCTGCTGTTTGAATTCCGCAACTTTGCCGCCCCGCTGGCCATTCTGGCTTCGGCTCTGCTTTCGACCGCGGGCGTCTTTTTCGCCCTGCTCGTCACCGGCATCACCTTCAACATCGCTTCCTTCATGGGGCTGATCATGGTCATCGGCATTGTGGCCAAAAACGGAATTCTGCTGCTCGACGCCGAGCAGAAATTCCGCGCCCTCGGTTACGCGCCGGCGGAAGCCATGCTGCAGGCCGGCCGGCGGCGGCTGCGCCCGATCGCCATGACCGCCCTGGCCGCCGTGGCCGGCATGCTGCCGCTGGCCCTGGGCTGGGGTTCGGGCTCGCAGATGCTGCAGCCGCTGGCCATATCGGTCATCGGCGGAATTGTGATTTCCATGGCCCTGTCGCTGATTGTGACCCCGCTGGTGAACTATTATTTGACCCGGGAAGCCCGGGAAAAAACCGCGCCCGCCGCGGCCATTCCCATTCGCTGAGTTCTCATCAACCTGCCGGCTCGCATGTTAAAATCAATCAGGAAACTAGGATATTGAAATATGCCGCTTTACGAATACGAATGCCAGCAGTGCCACCGGCGGCTGGAAAAAATCCAAAATATTAAGGATGCGCCCTTGACCGAATGCCCCGCCTGCGGCGGGCATCTGGAAAAGCTGCTCTCGGCGCCGGCGATCCAGTTTAAAGGCTCGGGCTGGTACATCACCGACTACGCCCGCAAATCCGGTCCCGCGCCATCGGAAAAAAACGATAAACCGGCAGCCAAAACCGGCGATGCGGCTCCATCGTCCGCCTCCTCCGCGGAAACGAAAACCACCCCCGCCAGCGCGCCCGTGCCGGCTACCAACAAATAAATCCGCCGCCGCACGGAGATTTTGGGTCGCAACCACATTTGTCTGCTCAGTCTTCCGCAATAACCTGGACAGTGTAGCGTGAATCACTATCTATGCCGGTGAAATCTGAATCCCGTCTGGTGCAGATTCGTGCCGCGCAGCATCCGTTGCTGCGCGAGTTCCGGCAAGTGCTGCGGGGAGAGCGCAAACCTGGCGCACAGTGCCCGGAGCGGATTTTGCTGGAAGGCCCGCGCCTGATCACCGAAGCCCTGCGCGACGGTCTGCAGTTGGAAGCCGTGCTGTTTACCCCCGCGGGACTTGCGCAGCAGGGCGCGGGGTTGCTGCCCCAGCTTTCCAAACATGTCGCGGTGGCGCAGGCGCCCGATAATTTATTTGCGCTCGCCTCGGATACGGAAACTCCGGCTGGCGTGATGGCCCTGGCGCGGCCGCCGGAAACCAGCGTGGAGAAGTTCTGGGCGCCGGAGGAAGGATTTTATTTGGCCGCGGCCGGTTTGCAGGATCCCGGCAATCTGGGCACCCTGGCGCGCGCTGCGGAAGCCTTTGGCGCCGCCGGCCTGGCGCGGATCGGGCCCGGCGTGGGCTTGTGGCATCCCAAAACCCTGCGCGCCAGCGCCGGCTCGCTGTTACGCCTGCCCGCACGCGATTATCCTGCGCCCGAGGCCTGGATCGAAGATGCCCAGGCCCGCGGCCTGCGCTTGGTTGCCGCGGTTCCGCGCACTGGCCGTCCGCCGGAAGCCATCAACTGGCACGGCCGGGTGGCGCTGCTGATCGGCTCGGAAACACATGGCTTGCCCCGCCCGCTGCTGCGGGCCGCCGCCGAGCAGGTGGTCATTCCCATGCAGCCGGCAGTGGAATCGCTCAACGCCGGCGTAGCCGGCGCGATCTTGCTCTATGCCGCCGCCCGCGCCCGCGCCGGGCAGCTTTAATACTCTGGCAGCATTTTTTACGCCCTTCCAGTCACTGGCCTCGATCCATGGGTCTGCGTCGTCCTGTCGTAAGCTATAACCAGCGAGCACATAGGCTCGGCCCTGCATGCGGCTGTTTCCCGAACCCGAACCTCCGCTGGAAACGCCATCGGTATCCGGCGCGCCTCTGGCCGAACGCATGCGGCCGCGTACGCTCGATGAATTTATCGGCCAGCGCCAGTTGCTCGCTCCCGGTCAGCCGCTGCGGGTGCAGATCGAATCGGGTGAATTCGGCTCCCTGATCTTCTGGGGTCCGCCCGGCGTGGGCAAGACTACCCTGGCCCGCCTGCTCGCCGCGCATGCGCGCGCGCGCTTTGTGCCCTTCAGCGCGGTGCAAAGCGGCATTAAGGAAATTCGCGAGGTGATGAGCGCGGCGGAAACCGCGGCGCAGCGCGGCCAGCGCACGCTGCTGTTCGTGGACGAAATTCA
>JAKATS010000241.1 GCA_021818645.1 Acidobacteriota bacterium
CGAGGCTGGAGAGCAGTAATGCGATCAGCGCCGCCAACATGGGACGAGGATAGACTGGCGCATAAATGGGGCGCGCCGGGCTGAAAACGCGCAAACTTTCGCCGTGCAGATTAGCAGCGGTCGAGGCATCCTGAATGTTTCTTTCCAACTGGTAATATAACTTAGTATAAGTTTGGGCCGCACTTTTCAGGGTATAAAACCGGACCGCCTTTAAATTAAAGCGATCCATATTGTGCTTCTGTCGCGCTAATTCATGTTTCAGCAGATCTTCAGCCGCTTGCGCCATGCGGTATTGACTGCGGATCTGGTTGGCCAGATTTAGTTGCTGTGTTTTGAGCGCGGTCTGCAGATGGGCCACCACCGCCGACTGCAGGCGATAAGGAGGGAACTGTGGACCCATAACCAGCAACATCTGCTGCAGGCGCTGCTGTTCCGCCTGCAACCGGCTGAACAGGGGGCGAAGGTATTTGCCCTGATCGGAGGCCAGCAGCGCATTGAGATTGCCTCTTTGCACGATCTGGTAATCGGCCTGGAGAGCGATGCGCTTGTTTTCCGCCTGGTCAAGGTCGGTGCTGACCTGGCTCAGACGAGACTGCATAATATTGTTACTCGAGGAGGGGTCGAGAATATCGTTCTGGCTCTCGTAATTTACTAGCGCTTTTTGACTGCGCTCCATATTTGCCCGCATGCTGACCAACTGTGCCTGCATGGATCGGGCCAAAGCGGTCAGCGCGCGCACGCGCGTTTTATAATCCTGCTGAATCAAGCTTTGCAACAGGCTGTTTGCAATGCTGGCCGATAATTGCGGGTCACGGGAGCGAAAGGATACCAGCAAAAGATAGCTATTTGTCGGTTGGGTTACGCTGATATTGTTCCGCACATGGCCGACAATGCCGTTCATCAGCGCATCGTGCGTAGTTCCGGGATTGGGATGCCGCGGTGCAAAATCAGGATTTTGATCCAGATGCAAAGCGGCAATAGTCCGCAAAATCACCGCCGGGCTCTTCACTTCCTTGGCCGCGGTGGTCAGCAAGCCCAATGCAGAGAGCTGCATGCGCTCGGCAGCGGCGTTGTCTCCCAGGGCGCTAATATTGGATGGGTCAATGCGCAGAATGGCGGTGGCTTGATAGCGCTTGTGCAGCAGCGAGCTGACCAGTGCGACGCCAAGCGTAACAAAGGCAATAGACGTCAGCACCGCCCAGCGATAGCGGCGCAACAGCGAGAGATAAAAGCTCAGCGGCAGTTGTTCGGAAGAATCCGGTTCCAGCGGCAGGGGCAGGAGTTCCGGGTTGGTGACAGGCTGGCGATGCTGCAGCGCCGGAGCGGCAGTGGAAGAAGATTCTAGTTTAGTCATGGATAGTTTTCTGCGATTTTAACTGAATCATCCAGGGGGATAGCAGCTAAATTCGGTATCAGACCTCCGGGGAGGCTTTAAGAAATTTCTGCCGGCCAAGACCGTCAGGAACCGAGGCCGCGGCCGCCGGGCGATAACCGATCTTCAACTCGGCGAAGAGTTCGCCGATGTTGTCCCGGCGGCCAACCTCGGCGGCGGCGAGCAGGCGTTCGATTGCATGTTGGAAACGGGCCGGATCCATCTCGCTGGATTCCGGCAGCATAAAAATCTTCTCATGCGCGGTAATGCGCATCTGGGTATAGTCATGAGCCAATTCTTCAAACATTTTTTCTCCTGGTCTCAGGCCGGTGAACCGGATTTCGATATCCTCGCCGGGCGTGAAGCCCGAAAGGCGGATCATGTCGCGCGCCAGGTCGAGAATGGGCACCGGCTCGCCCATATCCAGAATATAAATTTCATTTCCCGTTCCCATGGCGCCAGCTTGGATAATCAGTTGGGCCGCTTCCGGAATGGTCATGAAATAGCGGGTGATTTCCGGATGAGTGACGGTGACCGGGCCACCGCGCTGGATTTGCTCGCGGAAGGTGGGAATGACGCTGCCGCGGCTGCCGAGCACATTGCCAAAGCGCACGCAGCCATAGCGCACGCGCGACTGCTGGCGCGCGGCCAGTTGAAACATCAGCTCCGCGACGCGCTTGGTGGCGCCCATGATGTTGCAGGGGTTAACGGCTTTATCGGTGGAGACCAGCACGCAATAAGCCGCGACGGTGGACTGCTGGGTGGCGGCCAGCAGATTAGCCGTCCCCAGGATATTGTTCAGCACGGCCTCGCAGGGGTTGGCTTCCATCAACGGCACATGTTTGTGCGCGGCGGCGTGGAAGATCACTTCCGGCTGGTATTCGGCAAAGCAGGATTGCAGGCGTTCCTTCATGCGCAGATCGCAGATAACGGGTACCAGGAGTTCCGGGGGAATGTGCCGCAGCTCCTGCATCGCCTCAAAGACGGAGTTCTCGTCCTTATCCAGCATGTAAATGGCGGCGGGTTCCAGCACCGCCAACTGGCGGCAGAGCTCGCGGCCAATGGAGCCGGCGCCGCCGGTAATCAGGATTTTGCGGCCGCGGTAAAACGGGCCGGCCTGCGCCAGCCAGGCATCCACATCCACACTGTTGCGGCCCAGCAGGTCTCCAATCTGCACAGGATGCGCGTTGCTGATGGTGACCCTCTCGGCGAGAATTTCAAACAGACCGGGCACGATCTGCACCTGCAGGCCGGTCGCTTCGCATTGCTCGACAATGGCGCGAACTATGCGCCGCGGGGCGCTGGCTATGGTGATGATAACCTGGTCGACGCGCAGATTTTTAGCCAAGGCGCGCAGCTCCTGCACCGTGCCCAGCACGCGTACGCCTTGAATCAGGGTGCCGCGTTTTTTGGGATCATCGTCGAGAAAGCCGCAAATCTCGATATTGAGATCAGGGCGATGATTGAATTCGCGGGCGGCGAGAATTCCGGTGTGGCCGGCGCCGACCAGAAGGACGCGCTTGCGCGGGCGGCCCAGCAGCCGGTGGTGCGTACGATCACTCTGCTCGGCGGAGAGTCTGCGGGCGATGCGCAGCCCGACCATGCCGCTGACGCAGAGCAGATAATCCATCAGAATGACACTGGTCGGAACGCGGATCAGGGTGGAGAAGACGGGCAAATGTTCCGGCAGTAAACGCACGGCCAGCAGCAGAATGGAAGGCCAAAGCTGCGCCTTGGCCAGGTTTTGCACGTCTTCAATCGCGGTGTAGCGCCAGATGCGGACGTAGCCTTCCGAGAGAAAGTTTGCGCCCCACTGCATGGCCGTCACCAGCGGTAGCCAGTCCAGGCAAATCCGCCAGAACGGCGAAAGATCGCTGCTGCCCTGAAAGCGCAGCAAGAAGGCCAGTGCAATGGCGCCGGCCGCCCATAAGCTATCGAGGGTATATTGCATGCCCCGGCTCAGCAGGAGGCTGCGCCACCAGCGCGGGCACTCGGCGCTAACTTCGGCCGGCGCCATCAGTTCAGACCATTTCGTGCTCACATGCGCTCAGTCATGCGGGGCAGATTAGGGCGCGCCTGGGGCGGGCCGGGCCATAGCTTGAGGGTTTGCAGGATGACGCGCAAGTCAGAGGCGAAACCGCGGCGGCGCATATAGTCGAGCGATAAATGCAATTTTTCCGGCAGGATGCCTTGCATATACTGCTGTTCCAGATCGCCAGTCTGAAAGCAGCGCTCTTCATGACGAAAGGCAAGGCTGGCGGGATCGGTGATGCCCGGCCGCTGTTGCAGCAGCTCGGCGTATTGGCGGGGATACAGCCGGACGTAACGTTCCACCTCGGGTCGCGGGCCGACGAAGCTCATCTCGCCGGCGGCCACGTTCCAGAGCTGCGGCAGTTCATCCAGCTTGAGCCGGCGCAGCCGGCGGCCGATGCGAGTGATGCGCACAGCGGCCGGGCCGGAAAGCGCGCCGAAGCAGTCGGCGTCCGGCGCCATGGTGCGGAATTTCAGAATTTTAAAAGGGCGTAGGCCGCGGCCGATACGCGATTGGGCGTAAAAAATCGGCCGTCCGTCGCCCAGCAGGATCGCACCGGCCA
>JAKATS010000033.1 GCA_021818645.1 Acidobacteriota bacterium
ATCAGATCGTAAATATCACGGTAGGGATCGGAAACCCACCGCGTCTGCAGGATCTTTATAAACCCGCGGCAACGCCGGCCATACTGGCGGCTGAACATACCGGCGCGGCGCGGATTTTTTTATCCTTTGCCCGCGATCCGTGGGTGCAAACGCGGTCCGGTGCAGGCAACACGACGGTGGTGCTGATCAGCGATCTGCGATTTGGCCGGCCGAAAAGCTTTCATGGCATGGGCGTGCGGGTGCGCCTGCAAAATAATCTGCAGCCGATATCAGAAAAGTTTCGGTTCTAAGAAGCGCGAGTTTACTTGGCCGCAAGCTGGTTGAATGCCACGGTCAGGCGGGATTTGTGGCGATCGGCGGCGTTATGATGCAGCACGCCTTTCTGGATGCCTTTATCTATGGCGCTCAGCGTGTCATTGAGCAAGGTCTGTGCGGCGGAGCGGTCGCCGGAGGCGATCGCCTGCTGTAATTTCTTCATCGAGGTGCGCAGGCGGCTGGCATTGGCGCGGTTGCGCTCGGTGCGGCGCCCGGTCTGGCGGGCGCGTTTTAAAGCGGAGACGTGGTTGGCCATAATAAAAGAATGAGCAGCTTCAAATGGATACGCCGAAGCGAAAATTTCGCAGCAGGCGCAATTCCCTATTGTAACGGCACGGGGCAGAAGCTGTCAAAAAGCGAGCGGACAGGGAACGGGGTATAATTCCGTAAATGATGCCGCCGGTGTTGAACCACATCCCCCGCGAGCGATTGCCAATTTCAGGCTGCCCCAGGCATATCCGCCGGACGATGCCCGGCGCTCTTCCGGAATGAAACGCACCCTCGAATATAGCCGCGACATCGAATCGCTCTTCGGTCCACTGGACGAAAATTTACGCCTGCTGGAGCGCCAACTCGCGGTCAGCGTACACCTGCTGCCCGATCAGATCGAAATCGAAGGCGAAGCCGCGGGACTGGACCGCATGGAAGCCATTATCGCCGACTGGCGGCAACTGCGGCAGGAGGGACAGGCGCCCGACAACGGCGATTTAAAGGACCTGTTGCGGGTGATGGCGGAAGATCCCGCGGCCAGCCTGCGCGGGCTGGCGCAGAGCGGGCGGCAGCGGAATTTCGGGAAAAAGGCGGTCCAGCCAAAGACCCTGAACCAGCGCCGGTATCTGGAGGCCATTTCACGCTCCGACCTGGTGTTCGGCGTGGGGCCGGCGGGCACGGGAAAGACGTATCTGGCGGTGGCGATGGCGGTGTCGGCGCTGCTCAACAAGGAAGTCAACCGCATCGTGCTGGCCCGTCCAGCAGTAGAAGCCGGAGAACGGCTGGGCTTTTTGCCGGGCACCCTGCAGGAGAAAGTGGATCCGTACCTGCGGCCGCTCTATGACGCGCTATACGATCTGCTGGAAGCCGAAAAAGTAGAGCGCCTGCTGGAGCGCAACACGATTGAAATCGCGCCCATCGCCTTCATGCGCGGCCGCACCCTGAATGAAGCCTTTATTATTCTTGACGAGGCGCAAAACACGACCCAGGAACAGATGAAGATGTTTTTGACCCGCATGGGCTTCCGCTCGAAGACGGTCGTGACCGGCGATATAACACAAATTGACCTGCCGACGGGAAAAGGGAGCGGCCTGCTGCAGGCGCTGAGCATTTTAAGCGCGGTGCCCAACATCGCCACGGTCTATCTGGATGAACGCGATGTGGTGCGGCACAACCTGGTGCAGAAAATTATTCATGCGTATGAGGAACAGACAAAGCTGAAAACTCCGCGGCAACTGCCACTGCTGCCGGGCATGCTGGGCGAAGGCGATGAAGCGGACGTTCCTTCCGAAAGCGCCTCCGCGCCCATGGCGTGATCCGCCGAGACGCCGTGAAGATCAATCAGGAAAAGGCCGGAATTGTGCAAAACGGAGAGCGCTGGACCGGGCTGGCCCTGGCGCGACTGGAAGTATTTCTCCAGCGCTTGCCCGAAGCAACGGGTTTGCCAGGCGGCTTTGCCGTGGCGCTGGTTTCCGATGCGGAAATCCGGGAGATGAACCGCAGATTCCGGAAACAGGACCAGGCCACGGACGTGCTTTCGTTTCCGGCGATGGAAAGGACCACGCCGTCGCCCATTCAAACTACGCCGTGGCGAGGCGTCGAGCCTCGGCATGGGGCAGCCAGTTTTCGCGGCGATATCGCCATTTCCGTAGAGACCGCGGTGCGCCAGGCAGGCCGGCGGGGGCATAGCCTGGAGCGGGAAATCCGGCTGCTGGCTTTGCATGGGTATTTGCATTTATGCGGCTATGATCACGAGCGGGATGGCGGCGCCATGCGACTCATGGAAAGCCGATTACGCCGCAAATTGCGCCTGCCCGAAGGGTTGGTGGAACGAAGCAGGCGACGTGGTGCAAACGGCCGAAAACCATGAAGAAGCCCTCGTGGTGATAGGCTAGAGCCATGGCGCGCCGGATCACAATTCGATGTCCCGAATGCGGAACGGCGATCGAGGTGGATGTCGAGCAGGGAACGGCTGCACACATCGGCCAGAAGACCGCAGCCAAAGATATTGACCTGAGCCAGGCCAGCGATTGGCTCAAGGACGAAGCCACGCGCCGGGACCAGAACTTTGAACGGGCGCGGCAGGCTGAACGCGACAAAGCCGCCCGGCTAGGCCGAAAGTTTGAGGAGGGCCTGCGCCAGGCCAAGGAGCAACCCCCGAGCCGGCCCCTGCGCGACCTGGATCTGGATTAAGGCGGCGGGGCCACTTTCCGGCTTCATCCGGTTCAAGATACTTCCGAGGTATTTGACAAACAGCCAGCGTCATTGGTAATCTGAAATTCCCAACGCAGTCGAGCCGCTGCTATTTCAGGCTTGCCGCAGGCCGCCAGTCGCCGGGAACATTGCCCAATCCAACCGGTTTTTTGTAAGTAGAAGGTTTTTTTAGCAGCATCATGGTCCTTATTTTGCCATTTCACCACCGGAGGCCGCTCCGGCCCACATGCTGATCCCAAACTCCACCTTGAACTCCCACCCAAATCACTAGAATGACCATCGCCGAACTGAAAGAAAAAAACATCACAGAACTCAACCGCATCGCCCGAACGCTGGAACTGCCCGGGGCCAGCGGGTTACGCAAGCAGGACCTGATCTTCAAAATCCTGCAGGCGCAGAGCGAAAAAGAGGGCCATATCTTCGCCGAAGGGGTGCTGGAAATACTGCCCGACGGCTACGGCTTTCTGCGCTCGCCCGACTATAATTACCTGCCCGGGCCCGACGACATTTATGTCTCGCCCTCGCAGATCCGGCGCTTCGACCTGCGCACCGGAGACACCATTTCGGGCCAGGTGCGGCCGCCGCACGAGGGGGAGAAGTATTTTGCCCTGGTCAAGATCGAGGCCATCAATTTCGAGGCGCCGGAAGAGGCGCGCAATAAAATCCTGTTCGACAACCTGACGCCGCTCTATCCCAGCGAGCGGGTGCGCCTGGAAACCGTGCGGGAAAACATTTCGGGCCGCATCATGGACCTGCTGACGCCGATCGGCAAAGGACAGCGCGGCCTGATCGTGGCGCCGCCGCGCACGGGCAAGACCATGCTGCTGCAGTCCATTGCCAACTCGATTACCGCCAACCATCCCGAGGTGGTGCTGATCGTGCTGCTGATTGATGAACGGCCGGAAGAAGTCACCGACATGCAGCGCTCGGTCAAGGGCGAGGTCATCAGCTCCACTTTTGACGAACCCGCCACCCGGCACGTGCAGGTGGCCGAAATGGTGATCGAGAAAGCCAAGCGCCTGGTGGAGCACAAGCGGGACGTGGTGATTCTGCTGGATTCGATCACGCGGCTGGCGCGGGCCTATAACACCGTGGTGCCGCCTTCGGGGAAAATACTTTCCGGCGGCGTGGACTCGAACGCCCTGCAGCGGCCCAAGCGGTTTTTTGGCGCCGCCCGCAACATCGAAGAAGGCGGATCGCTGACCATTATCGCCACC